>JAFDXP010000048.1 GCA_018267875.1 Bacteroidota bacterium
AGTATTGCGGTGTTACTTGTGCTTGGGCAAATATCGCGAAAAGCAGTCCTGCTGCAAAAAATAAATATTTCATGTAAGTTTATTTTTTAGTGAATTTAATTGTTTGTATGGCTGAATTAGGCACAACAATCTTCAGCAAATAAATACCGGAGGCAAGATTTTCTACCTCTATTCCTCCTTTTGTATAGGCTCCGTTACTAATGGTTCTGCCTGTGAGGTCAACAATAGTGTAGTGGTCTTTTTCATCCCAAGCAATTGCTTTCAACATGGGTGCTGCATCAGCATTGCCCGGCACTTCAATCATGTCGCAGTTTATCGTTGGAGTGTTTGCACAACCTCCGCAAACATTACCAATACTCACAGTTGTGGCGGTCATGTCAGGGAGAATTTGTGCATGGGTTACAAAGGGAAAGAAACTAAGAGTAGCATAAGAGCTACCCCCCCCCCGCAAAATAGAAAGGTTGAGATTGGCTTTTTCATAAGAGTGTTTTTTGGTTTAAACGTAAAGTTAAAAATATTTTTTTAGAAAACAAATAGTTGCTATTTGATGCTTTTAGACAATAAGATGAGATACTATTTTTAACTTATTAGAGGGTGCAAAGTTTATGTAATATATTTTTGATGTCCGTAAATTTATTCCGGCATAAGCGTTTCAATTATACCTAATAAATCTGAAGTGTCTGTTTCATGGACAACTATTTTGAGCATGATTGAAAAAGAGGTGTTGCCAATTGAGTAAAATCATTTAGTAAAAGCATACGGGTCGCGCCTTTGGCGCGACCCGTATGCTTTTACTAAATGATTCTGTAATTCTAAACCTCAGTTGTTGTATCGCTTGCTTCGCTATCTAAATTCGTTTCATCATCTTGTATCTCATCATTTTCTTGCTCTTCAATTCGTGCAATTGCCGCTATTTCATCTCCTTCTTCAAGGTTAATCAGGCGAACTCCTTGTGTGGCGCGTCCGGTTTCGCGAATGTTTGCAACCTTCATTCGAATGGTTAATCCGGATTTGCAAGTTATCATCAAATCATCATTCACATCAACAGCAAGCAAACCAACTAATGAACCTGTTTTTTCGGTGATATTGATGGTGCGAACGCCTTTACCACCTCTATTTGTAATTCGATAGCTTAGTTGATAATGTTGGGTCTGTCCTTCTTCATCCATTAATTCGAGCAATTTTGACAGTTCTTCTACGTTGGCATTTTCATCTATTGGCTCAAGAAGAGGTGTACGTTTTCCTAAACCTTTTTCAGAAACCACTAATACTTGTTTGTGTTTCATTTCTTGTTTAGGAACGCATATCATACCTATAACCTGGTCATTATTTTCATCTAATTCTATTCCATAAACACCAATTGCCCCTCTTCCTGTTGTGCGAACTTTATCTTCCGGAAAGGTAATTGCCCGTCCAGATTTCACAGCCATCATAATATATCCTGTTCCGTCTGAAAGAGAAACATCTAATAGTTGATCGCCCTCTTGAACGGTTATGGCATTCACTCCATTTTGACGCGGGCGGCTGAAGTCTTCGAGTGAAGTCTTTTTGATTATTCCAAGCTTCGTGCATAGAACAATGTTGTGATTCTGCACATACTCCTTATCTTCCAGATGAGGGACATCAATAATGGTGCGAATCTTATCGTCAGGAGGTAACTGAATCAGATTTTGGATAGCTCTGCCTTTTGCATTTTTATCTGTTTCTGGAATTTCATAAACTTTCAACCAATAGCAACGACCTTTTTCTGTAAAAAAAAGTAAAGTATGATGGGTTGAAGCGATAAAGAGATGCTCTATATAATCTTCATCACGAGTACGTCCGCCCATAGCACCACGTCCTCCTCTTCTTTGTGAACGAAATTCAGCAGCAGAAGTACGTTTGATATAACCCAAGTGTGAAACCGTAATGACTACGTCTTCTTCTTCAATTAAATCTTCAATACGCATTTCATTAGCCAGATATTGAATCTCTGAGCGACGCTCATCTCCAAATTTTTTCTTTACTTCTTCCAGTTCATCTTTGACTATTTGATAGCGCATTCCTTCATTGCTCAAAATTTCTTTTAGATGTGCAATTGTTTTCATCAACTCAGCATGTTCTTCACGAATCTTGTCGCGTTCCATGCCTGTAAGGCGTTGCAAGCGTAATTCCAATACGGCTTTCGATTGAATTTCGCTCATGCCAAACTTCTCCATTAACCCGTTTTTGGCAATTTCAGGAGTGGCGGAATTTCTAATTAAGGTGATCACCTCGTCTAAATGATCGAGAGCTATCAAATAGCCTTCTAAAATATGAGCTCGCTTTTCAGCTTCTCTTAATTCATATTCTGTACGACGAACTATTACATGATGCCTAAAATGAACAAACTCTGAAATCAGATCTTTTAGGTTCAAGGTACGAGGGCGACCATTTACAAGTGCCACATTATTAATCCCGTAAGAAGTTTGAAGTTCGCTGTATTTGTAGAGTTGGTTGATGACAACTTGTGCCACTACATCGCGACGCAATTCAACGACTACACGAGTTCCTTCTTTATTTGATTCGTTTGCAACGTGTGTTATTCCATCAATAATCTTGTTGTTTACTAAGGAACCTATTTTTTCGGCAAGTGCATCACGGCTTACTTGATAGGGTACTTCAGTAATGATAATTTGCTCTTTACCATTCTTCATTGTTTCCACAGTCACCTTTCCACGCAACACTACCCTTCCTCTACCGGTGTGCATGCCGGCTTTGATACCATCAATGCCATAAATAATTCCACCGGTTGGAAAGTCTGGAGCTTTCACATGCTTCATTAGGTCGTCAATAGAAATATCCCTATCATCAATATAGGCAATACATCCATCTACTACTTCGTTTAAGTTGTGGGGCATCATGTTGGTTGCCATACCCACTGCTATTCCTGATGAACCATTTACCAATAAACTGGGAATGCGTGAAGGCAAAACAGATGGTTCTTGTAAGGAGTCATCAAAGTTGAGTGTAAAATCAACAGTTTCCTTTTCAATGTCCTCCATCATGGCCTCTCCAAGGCGCTGCATCCGAGCTTCGGTGTAACGCATAGCTGCCGGACCATCACCATCTTGAGAGCCATAGTTTCCTTGTCCATCCACCATCATATACCTCATGCTCCAAGGCTGAGCCATACGTACCATTGCATCATATACTGCCGTGTCGCCGTGAGGGTGATATTTACCTAACACTTCACCTACAATACGAGCACATTTTTTATATGGCTTATTGAAAGTGTTGCCTAATTCGTGCATGGCAAAAAGCACACGTCTATGTACCGGTTTCAATCCATCACGAACATCCGGTAAAGCACGTCCGACTATCACAGACATAGAATAATCTATGTATGCAGTCTTCATTTGCTCTTCAATGTTGACGGGAATTATTTTGCTGGAATCGTCGGTATTTTGTGGGGTTAAATCTTGGTTGTTTTGATCCATAAAGGAAAGAACGGTTGTATGGCTGCGAAGATAACGTATTTAGCCCTCTTATCAGAGAGAAACAATACACAAATGTGGATTAAACCCAAACTTTTAAAAATCGAAACAAAGAAAAATCGTTATCCTATCACGCTTATGACTTCATATTTGAAAATTGTAATGGAATTTCCAAAGAAGCTCCTCTACAAAGCTGAATTACGGATTGAAGGTCATCAATTTTTTTTCCGGTTACCCGAATGGTATCATCCAAAATAGCGGCTTGTACTTTTAGCCCACTTTCTTTTATCAGTTTTACTATTTTCTTTGACATATCCTTATCCAAGCCGTTTCGTACCACTATTGACTTACGAATGTATTTTCCTGAAGGTGAAAAATCTTTGCTGAGGTCAAAGGCATTACTTTCCAAACCTTGACGCATGGCTTTGGTAAGCAGCACATCTTCTACTTGTTTGAGTTTCATGTCGCTTTCTACTTCAAGGTTTATCATCATGTCCTTTTTGTTCAATTCAATCTGAACATGTGTTCCTTTAAAATCAAATCGGGTGTCTATTTCCTTTTTAGCAACATTTACGGCGTTATCAAGCGTTTGTAAATCTACTTTTGAAACTATATCGAACGATGGCATAACTCAACCTTTTATTGATGAATGGTAAGGCAAAATAAAAAGTAAATTATCAAACGGCAATACTTAAGTAATCTGTATGAAAATTAAACAACCTTATTCCTACCTTTAACCTCAAATAATTAAGTCCGTTTTTGTGGCAACAGAAAGTATTTCCGTTTTCGACATTTTCAAGATAGGTGTTGGTCCCAGCAGTTCACATACATTAGGCCCATGGCGTGCAGCTTTGCGTTTTTTAAACACGATAGAAAAATATGGGATTGATCAAGTGATTTCTGTTCGCACATTACTCTATGGTTCGCTTGCCAAAACAGGAAAGGGACATGGCACGGATGTAGCTGTTATTTTAGGGCTTTGTGGAGAGGATCCTGTAACCTTTGATGTAAATGAAATAAATCCTCGTATCCAACAAATAGGTGAAAAGAAAAAAATGAATTTTGGCAAACGAAAACTTTTGCCTTTTGATCCGCAAAAAGATGTCGTTTTTCTAATGACCGAATCCTTACCCTTTCACCCCAATGCTCTTACCTTTTTATGCCAATTTGAGAATGGAGAAGAAATTGCTGAAACCTACTATTCTGTTGGTGGAGGCTTTGTAGTGAAAGAAGGGGAAAACAACGGTTCAGACAATGATATTTCTCTCCCCTTCCCGATTGAAAATGCCGATAACCTCTTGCATTGGTGCCTCAAAACAGGGTTGAGCATCTCTGAAGTAGTGATGGAAAATGAACTTTCATGGCGTAGCGAAGAAGAAACAAAAAAAGGAGTACTTCGGTTTTGGGATGTAATGCGAACGTGCATTTATCGAGGTTGCCATATAGATGGCGAATTGCCTGGCGGGCTTCAAGTAAAACGAAGAGCATCTAAGCTTAATGAAAAATTGATGCAAGGAAAAACCTACGAAAATTATGATCAATGGTTGCAAGAAGTTCGAAAGGGTGGCAATAATTTTCAGTATATTCTTGACTGGGTAAGCTGTTTTGCCTTAGCTGTAAACGAAGAAAATGCCTCATTTAGTCGTGTAGTTACAGCCCCTACCAACGGGGCGGCAGGCGTTATTCCCGCTGTATTGCAATACTACCTTGCTTTTTGCGGAGACTATTCAGAAGAAAAGATTGTTCAATTTTTACTAACAGCATCTGAAATCGGAAGTATCTTTAAGAAAGGAGCTACTTTATCGGCAGCAATGGGCGGATGTCAAGCTGAAATTGGCGTTTCTTCATCTATGGCTGCAGCTGCTCTTACAGAATGTATGGGTGGCAGTGTGCGTCAATGTTTAATGGCATCTGAAATAGCTATGGAACATCATCTTGGGCTTACCTGCGATCCTGTGGGAGGCTTAGTACAAGTGCCCTGCATTGAGCGAAATACGATGGGTGCTATCAAGGCAATTACCGCTGCACAATTAGCCCTGCAAAGCAATCCCGATAATGCCCGAGTGTCGTTAGATACTGTAGTAGATACGATGTGGCAAACAGCCTTAGACATGAATCATAAGTATAAAGAAACCGCGGAAGGCGGTTTGGCTGCCCATATACCTTTAGGCTTAAAAGAATGTTGATAACATAGAAGACTCATTAGCTTAATCTCGCACGTCCAACACATCTCTCAACGCATTGCCCAAAATATTAAACGCATAAACCAACAACATGATGGCAATGCCCGGAATGATAGCAAGTATTGGACGATTCGCCAATAGAAAATTGTAGTGCTCTTTAATCATCAATCCCCATGAAGGCTGCGGTGGCTGCACACCAATTCCCAAAAAACTTAACCCTGCTTCAATCAAAATTGCCGTAGCAAAATTACTGGCTGCAATGACCATCACAGGACCGGCAATATTTGGCAGAATATGCCGAAATATAATCCGCATATCAGACAAACCTAATGCCCTTGCTGCCGTGATATACTCCATCTCTTTTATCACCTTCACTTGTCCGCGAATTAATCTTGCAGCTCCAACCCACATGGTTAAACCGATGGCAATAAAAATCTCCCAAAACCCTTTTCCAATGGTAAGGGTAATAGCAAAAACTAAAAGTAATGTTGGAATAGCCCAAAGAATATTGATAACCCACATCACCAGATCATCTACCCATCCACCATAATAGCCTGCAATTGATCCTAAAAATATCCCGATACTTAGCGATAGTAGGACGGCAACTAACCCAACAGAAATACTAACACGAGTACCCACAATTAAGCGCGAAAGAATATCTCGTCCATACCGATCAGTGCCCAGCCAAAATGTTTGGGACTTAACCTGATTTTTTACGATGTCCTTTAGCAAATACTTTGGGTTAGTTTGAAGTGCTGAAAGTGAATAGTGTAGCGTATCTTCCAATCCCTCATCAATATAATGGCGAACAACTAATTCATTCCCTTTCTCGAAATAACCATCAATGGGAACGGATACAAAATTTGAAGGCTTTCCGCTCCAAAAAGCTTGCCAAGCAGATGACTCTGATTGCTTCACTATTTTAGGAACAAGCAAAAAGCGTGTTGAAAAACCAGGTTGTTTAGCTGCTAATTCAATAGCCATATTATTGGCATAAGGCGTGTTGTCTGGCGAAATCACATAGGCAAACACAGCAATTAAGACCGTAAATAAAATCACCGCTAATGCGAAAATCGCACTAGGTTTTTTAAAAAGTTTTTGCCATATAGTTTGCTGTCCAATCAAGAAATAATTATAGATTTTTTAAAGCCCGTATTGTGTAATCAGATAAACTAATTGTGACATAACAACCGCGCCCAGCTTTAACTCTCTATGATTTACTATTTCAAAAACATCATTAGCGGTATGATGGTAATCAAAATAACGTTGCGGATCTGGCATCAACTCTACACAAGGAACGCCCATCTTTTCAAGCGGGGAAATATCTGCTCCAGATCCATTCTGTTCAAAATCATATACACCATAAGGCAAAAACAACTTACGATATGACTGAAGATACCTTCTTTTGACCAATGGCATAGACATAGAAAATCCACGAGGCGAAAAACCGCCTGCATCACTCTCTAATGCAAAAATAGGATGCTCATTTTGCGCCTTTGAACTATCTGCATAAGCAATACCCCCGCGCAATCCATTCTCTTCATTAGTAAACAACACCACACGCAATGTGCGCTTAGGACGTATTTTGAGCAATTTAAAAGTTCGTAAAACCTCAATGCTTTGCACAATTCCGGCTCCATCATCTTGCGCTCCTTCACCTACATCCCAACTATCTAAATGCCCACCAACCACAACCAATTGATTGGGAAAATCCGAACCTTTCAATTCGCCGATTACATTGAAAGACATTTTGGTTCCACGCATGGTACAATGCGATTGTAATTGTGCTTTTACAATTCCATTTTTACAAGCTTCTTCAAGTCTATCCGCACTATGATTGCCAATAGCTATAGCCGGAATTTTTCGCACCGAATCTGCATAACGCATAGAACCGGTATGAGGTTCATCATCATCACCCGTAGATAAACTACGAATGATGACCGCTAAAGCACCTCGACTTGAAGCTATATTAGGCGCAGTCCAACGATAAGAACCGGCTTTCCCATAAGCCTCAAAACTGTTAATAATATCTTGAGGAAAACGATGATTGAAAAAAACAATTTTACCCTTTATTTCATTATTCGTCAATTGCTTCAAAGCAGCATAATCTTCAACCATTATGATGGGCGCTTCTAAGATTTGTCCATTGGTGCCTTCAGAATTACCAATTGACAGCATCCGAACATTTTCCCATTTTTTTCCATTTGGCAAAAGCACTTTTAAACTTTCTGAACCCCTCACCCAGAAAGGAACTTCAGCCGGTTGTAACCAAACTTTATCGGCTCCGGCTTTGGTAAGTGTTTCTGCTCCCCATTCAATAGCTTTCATGCACGATTCTGAACCACTGATGCGATTTCCTATTTTTTTACACAAAAAACGCAAGTCGTTATAGCAATTCCCATGTAGTAAAACTTGATTAGCAATTTGTCGAAAAACAAGGCTGTCGGGCTGTGCCCAAACAGACACATTAGTCATCATAAAAACAATAAACAAAAGACTTTTCATCTTGTAGAAATATTATTGAGCAGTATTGATGAGATTTCTATTTACGATTCTATATCGCGATTTAGAATCGTAAATAAGCGGATAAAAATACGTGCCTTGTTCAAGAAAAAAATAGTCTTATTTTTAGGCTCTATTGAGGCGTATTGAATATGCAATTACAAATTGAGAAATAGGACTCAAAAAAACTATAATTTCTCAATGATTGCTTTAAATCATAACCACTAAAACTTCTAAAATGAAAAAAACTAGTACTATTCTTGCCTTGGTTGCTTGCGCAGCCTTCATGGCTAATTGCTCTTCCAGTAAAAAAAGTGCAAGTACAGAAATGAGTGAGGCGGCAAAGGTTGCAGAAGTAAACAAAAATTTTACACCTACTCAGATGTTAGAAGGGAAGACAATTTGGGAAAATCATTGCGGCAAATGTCATAAACTATATGAGCCGGGATCTCACTCTGTAGCAAAATGGGAGCGTGTTTTACCCCGTATGATTACTCGTTCAAAACTCACCAGCGAACAAGGCCAATTAGTGCGTGCCTTTCTTTTATCTAAGGCAAAGGTTTCCTGATATTTTTTTTGACTATCAAAAAACTTTACCCAACCATCAGGTTGGGTAATTTGTTGTGTAGGATATTTGCAGTATAGAAGAATTTTATGAAAATCGGAATCGTTTGCTATCCCACATTTGGCGGTAGCGGAGTTTTAGCCACAGAACTTGGTATGGCTCTATCTGAAAAAGGTCATGAAGTGCATTTTATCAGCTATCAACAGCCGGTAAGATTACATTTTCATCCAAACATTTATTACCATGAAGTTACCGTTCAAAATTATCCTCTGTTTGATTTTCCACCTTATGAAACTGCCCTAACAAGCACCTTAGTGCAAGTCATCACCAATCATCAACTTGACTTGTTGCATGTACACTATGCTATTCCACATGCTTCAGCTGCATACTTTGCTCGTCAAATTTTAAAAAAATCCAGTCGCGATATACCTTTCATAACAACGCTACATGGAACTGACATAACCTTAGTTGGTCGGGATCAAACCTATGCTCCAGTAGTTACTTTCTCCATTAACGAATCGGATGCCATCACAGCTGTTTCACAAAACCTGAAAGACGAAACTTACCGCCACTTCCCTATTCAAAAAGACATACAGGTTATTCACAATTTTGTTGACCCTTCCAAGTTTCATCAATCAGACAAAGAGCACTTCAAAAAAATGCTGGCTCCTAATGGAGAACGAATACTGGCGCATGTTTCCAACTTTAGAAAAGTAAAACGAGTAGAGGATGTCATTTTTATTTTTGAAAAATTACATAAAAAAATCCCTTCTCGATTGTTAATGATTGGTGATGGACCTGAACGACAAAATGCAGAAGAAATATGCCGTTCGTTGGGGATTTGCAACGATATACGCTTTTTAGGGAAACAAGAGCAAATGGAAGAGATTCTGAGCATTACAGACTTGTTTGTGCTTCCCTCTCAATACGAAAGTTTTGGTTTGTCAGCCTTAGAAGCAATGGCGTGTGGTGTGCCAGTCATTTCAACCAATGTGGGTGGATTGCCTGAAATAAATGTAAATGGAATAACCGGCTTTTTAAATCAGGTAGGTGATATTGATGGAATGGCAAAAAATGCAGCAACCATATTAAACGATGAAACCACCCTTCAAATGTTTAAAGATGCAGCATTAAACCATGCCAAAAAATTTGAAAAATCACGTATCATTCCTCAATATGAAGCGCTATATGAAAATGTTCTTCGCAGATACCATTCATTAACTTAATTATTTGTGTATTTACGAGTTTTTTTCCCAACGCAATAAAAAGAATAAACGTCTTTAACTCTAAGGAGGAATTTATTGCAAAAGAGTTTATGAAATTAACTTTTTTTAGTTGAAAATAGCACTAACTTTAATCAAAATTTGTCTGTAAACTTTAAAACCAATTATCATTTTTTTTTAGACCCTTTTCTTTCTACTTCCCCCCTTATTTAACTACCTATTGGAACAAGATTTTTTTGACATTTAACATCATTCAATGCCCCCATTGATGATAAATGCCAAAGAGGTAAATTCATTGCTTTAAATACATAATAACTTGAGAAAATAGCTCTTTTTCGAGTTGAAAAAAATGTAATTTAGGAATTTAAATATAAAAAAATGTATAACACTACACAAATTGCGCATCAAAGCAAGAATCGCTATGGATTCAAGACAAGTTGGTTAGTTGGCATTTTATTGTTAGTTGTGGCAAAAGTAACCGCTCAACCCATCCCTTGTCCACCTAATTTGGATTTTGAAACGGGGACATTTCAAAATTGGGATTTACAAATTGGCCAAGCCACTGTTAGCACCAACAACCCTACTTGGCAGCCTGTAGGTCCTCCGGTAATCAATCGTCAAACCATAACTTCATCTGCATCCCCCAACGATCAATATGGCGGCTTTCCTGCGTTGGCACCCGGTGGCGGAACCTATTCAATCAAACTGGGAGACAATACTGCCGGTTCTAAATGCGAGCGCGCCAGATATTACATCCATATTCCGGTTTCAAGTAACAATTATAGCTTTGTCTATAAGTATGCTTTTGTATTAGAAGATCCCGGACATACAATTACACAACAACCCAAATTTGTTGTTCGTCCTTATGACTCTGCAACCGGCGATACTTTTGCTTGCGCTACTAAAACTTACATTGCCGGTACGGCCATTCCGGGTGCGCAACAATCTTCCCTAACTGGCCCCGGTGGTAGCTCCGTTACTTATATGGCTTGGCAATCAGGCACCATGAACCTTTCAAAACAAGCCGGTAAAACCGTTGTCGTTGATGTGCAAGCCTTTGACTGTACTCCCGGCGCACACATGGGTATGGGCTACTTTGATGTTATCAGTTGTGGAACATACAATGCCGTGGTTGCTGCTTGTAACCTTAGCGGTCCCGGTCTTACTCTCTCTGCACCTCCAGGATACCAAAGCTATACTTGGTATAATGCCAACTGGACACAAATTGGTACCGGACAAATCTTAACCGGTATTACACCTCCTAATCCCGCTTCTTTCTTTCGTGTTGTCTTAGTTCCATTTTTTGGGGGCTTAGCTTGTTCCGACACACTTGTTACCAACCCCGTTGCTGACGTTACGCTTAAAATTACTTCCGACACCGTTTGCTACAAACCCGGTACACCGGTACAATTAGGAGCTACAATTGGCGGGGGAATTCCACCACTCACCATCGCTTGGACTGGTCCCGGACTAAGCTGCTACAATTGCACGAACCCAATCTCTACCACTTCCGGCAATCCTACTTATTCCGTAAGAGTTACAGACTCTAACAATTGTTATCGTACTGACTCTATTCGATTTATTGAAAGTCATTTTACCATGAGTGCCGGAGATAGCTTTGTTACCTGTATCGGTACGCCCGTGCAACTAAACGCTTGGGTGAAACCAACCATCGGAAACTATAAATTCAAGTGGAAACCCGGAGCCGGACTAAACAATACCAATATTCTTACGCCTACTTTCACGCCCAGCACCAAGACCTTAGGAACTACTACTTATATCCTTACCGTTGACTCCGGTGTGTGTAGAAAGGTGGATAGTATTACTTTGACTACTTTACCCAATACCTTCTCCTTAAATGATACTTCGGTCTGCAAAGGAACTGTCTTTCAAATTGCCGGTATGGGGCATCCAGCCTTCACTTATCGGTGGACTCCTACCATCGGCATTTCTGATTCTACGGTCGTTTCGCCCATTGTGCAAATTGACACTACTCGAAGCTATACCGTTACTGCCAGCTACCCCACTTGTCCAACCATAGTCAAATCAATAACCGTAGATGTCCAGCCCGTGCCGGTCGTCAACGCCGGACCTGACACCACTAAATGCCAATGGGATATTTTCCCCATTAACGTTAACGTAAGCCCAGGTTGGTATCAAAAATATATTTACCAATGGTCGCCTAATCCCGGCTTGTCTAATCTTAATATTCCAAACCCAATCTTTACAGGACAAACCGATGGTAAACTTTTAGTGAAAGTAACCACACCCGCTGGTTGTGCAGGACAAGACTCTTTAAACATTAAAGTTCACCTTGGAAACTTCGCAAAAGTTTCTCCTGCCGACACTGCTATTTGTCCTAACAATTCTGTGCCTATCAAAATTACAGGCGGTAAATACTATCAATGGAAACCTGCTGCCTTCTTAGATAGCGTAAACTCTCCAACACCTATCGCTTCGCCTGTTACCGACATGCACTACATAGGGTATGTGGTTGATCAATACGGATGTAAGGACACCGTTTATTCCAACATCTTTGTTCATGCTGATGCTTTGATTGATATGCCGGACTCTATTATGCTTTACCCTGGTGAACAAACTCAATTAGATCCTCGAGGAAATGCACTCTACTACCAATGGTGGCCGCCGGTTGGGCTTTCTGCTGCGCCGGGTGTAAATCCAACCACTATCGCTAATCCTTTCGCTGCGCCGGATGTGAATACGAGATATTTCCTCAAAGCAACAACTGAAAATGGTTGCAGCACGACCGATTCAATTGATGTAATCGTAAAAAGCGAAACTATTCTTGATATTCCTAACGCCTTCAGCCCCGGTAGCAGTCCAAACGCTACATTGAAAATTGTACGTAGAGGCGATGCTACTCTCAAATCTTTCCGAATCTTTAATCGTTGGGGTACTAAAGTCTTCGAATCTCAAAATATTGATGAAGGATGGGACGGTAAACTCAACGGGCAACCGCAACCAATGGGTGTTTATGTTTATAGCATCGAAGCCGTTACCAAAAATGGTAAACCGTTCAACAAAACCGGTAATGTTACTTTGATTCGATAAAGCTTTTTATAAAAAAATTATCTGCAAAAGGCTGTTCCATTTTAGCGAACAGCCTTTCGCTTTTTAGGTAAATTTGCTTTGAAAAAAGTAAATTGTTATTA
>JAFDXP010000049.1 GCA_018267875.1 Bacteroidota bacterium
AGAAACCACCCGAAAAAACACTTTTTGACATAGATAATTCCAGCTATCAGCAAATTTTACCCCTATAAACAGGGACTTTCAAAGCATTTTAAGCATTTTTGAAAAAACTTTCGGATTGCCATGTTGCCGGATTGATAAGAATTGAAAACCTATATAAATATCTGATCGGAAAAAAGTAAAGGGTTGCAACCACTAAGTACAACAAGATAATGGCAATGCCATAGGAATTGCCCAACGAAGTTGCTTCAGAAACAATAGATATGCCGGTAGCAACAAAAATAGCACCAAGAATGAGTAGCCCCAGAAAAACAAATCCAATAATTGCAATAAACTTAGTCCACCTTGCTGTTTCTAATAATTCAGCCTTTGTGGTTTGATCAATTTTAAGACTAACTTCTTCATTTGATTGGTTATAGTTTTCCATGATGTAGTATAATTTTCAAAGCGTAAAGATAAGTGATACCATTTAATAAAACAAATTTGCGATTAATATAAAAGGCAACTGAATTAATAAGCTCTGGCAAACAGCACTCGTTGTGAAGATGGATTACCTGTAAGAATACACTTACCGACTTCTTGCTTATTATCAAGAGGAATGCAACGAATGGTAGCCTTTGTCAATTCTTTTATTTTTTCTTCAGTTTCTGGTGTTCCGTCCCAATGAGCTGAAATAAATCCCCCCTTTTCATCTAACAATTTCACAAACTCATCCCAATTATTTGCTTCATTCGTCAATTCTGTACGAAACTGAAATGCCCGATTAAATAAGTTTTGTTGAATGTCTGTTAGCAATAAAGTAATGTGCTCTAATAGCCCATCAAATGAGTGTTGTGATTTTTCTTTGGTATCACGACGAGCAATTTCAACTTGATTATTTTCAATATCCCTTGCACCTAAGGCAATTCTTATAGGAACACCTCGCAATTCATGTTCTGCAAACTTCCAACCCGGGCGCGAGCTATCATCATTATCAAATTGCACACGAATTCCTTTCTCTTTCAATGCTTCAACTAAGGTTGCAGCTTTAATATCAATTTTTTCGCGAGCAACTGTATCCTTATTGTAAATAGGAACTATCACCACTTGAAGTGGAGCAATGCGTGGAGGAAGTACCAACCCTTGATCATCGCTATGCGCCATTACTAATGCTCCAATCAACCTAGTAGATACACCCCAAGACGTAGCCCACACATATTCCAGGCTATTGTCTCTTGCTGCAAATTTCACATCAAATGCCTTTGCAAAATTTTGACCAAGAAAATGGGATGTGCCGGCTTGAAGTGCCTTCCCATCTTGCATCAAAGCTTCAATACAATAAGTATCTTCTGCACCGGCAAAACGTTCATTGGCTGTTTTTACTCCTTTCACAACGGGCAGTGCCATATATTCTTCTACAAAATGAGCATAGACATCTAACATTTTAACGGTTTCGACTAAAGCTTCTTCCTTTGTAGCATGTGCGGTGTGTCCTTCTTGCCATAAAAATTCTGCGGTACGAAGAAATAGTCTAGTTCGCATTTCCCAACGAACAACGTTTGCCCATTGATTTATGAGAATAGGTAAATCTCTATAAGATTGAATCCACCCTTTGTAAGTGTTCCAAATGATGGCTTCACTGGTAGGTCTAACAACTAATTCTTCCTCCAGCTTTGCAGCAGGATCAACCATTAATTTTCCTTTATTGGAGGGGTCTGCTTTTAGGCGATAATGTGTAACTACTGCGCATTCTTTGGCAAAACCTTCAGCGTTTTTTTCTTCTGCCTCAAACAGACTTTTAGGAACAAACAACGGGAAGTAAGCATTCTGATGACCGGTTTCTTTAAACATCCGATCAAGCTGATCACGCATATTTTCCCATAAAGCAAATCCATAAGGCTTGATAACCATGCACCCGCGTACGGATGAATAATCGGCAAGTCCGCCTTTTAGAATTAAATCGTTATACCACTGGCTATAATCTTGTTGACGTGTCGTTAATGTGCTCATAAAATATTTGGCATACTTTTCGATACCTGATTCAGGTAGCATGAAAGTGCTGCAAAAGTAGTAATTTCGAAAAGCAATTTTTGACAAACAAAAAATTCCATTTTTTTATGAAAAGGCTGCTATTAGTTGGTTTGTTGCTCATCGGTGTGGGACAAGTAGCCACCTTCGCACAGAATGATGATATCTATTTCAACAGTTCAGATATAGAGAAGCAAAAGCAACAAGACAAAATTCAAGCTCAAAGACAAGCCACGCAGCGATCTACGCAATATGGCGATAATCAAGATGATGGCAGTTATCAAGATTCTGATGGCAGTTATCAGTCTTATGGTCATAGCTATGGCAATGATGGCTACAATGATTATAACGATTATGACAATGGCTATACTTATGCTTCACGCATCAATCGTTTTGACAATTCATTTTACAACATGGGTTATTGGAGTGCTTTCTATAATCCCTATTGGTACAATCCGTATTGGTATGACCCCAATTGGGGATGGAGTGCATGGAATCGCCCTATGTATTCTATGAATTACGGCTATGGACCTTATTGGAACTCATATTGGGGATGGTACACTTGGTGGGGTTATCCGGCCTATTACAGTTGCTGGAATTATCCTTACTATGGCGGATGGTATGGTGGCAACCCATATTATTCAGGTTATTGGAATGGTTATTATGCCGGCATATACAACCAAAATACGACCGTCAGAAATGTGAATTACGGTCCTCGCAATTCTACTAATGCTATCTACAACAATGCCGGTATTCGTCAGTTGTCTAATAGCAACCAAACTGGTGGTAATGTGGGTGCAGGTGTTCGTCCACCGGCAAGAGCCTTACCCTCAAATAGCGCAGGGACAAGAGTTTCAGAACGACCCAATGGCAACATCAACACCCAACCGGATCGTACGCCTAATTCAGTGGGCAATATAGATCGTCCTAATAGAAGTAGTTTTTCAAGAGGCAATGAACCTGTTCGCGACTTCTCAGACCGATCTATCAGAATGGATGAAAATACACGTCCATCCTACAATTCAGGTCGAGTTGACGGCAATAGAAGCTATAACGAGGTTCCCCATAATGACGGTTATCGTCAGCCACAGCAATATGATAATGGATATCGCAATCAACAGCCACAGCAATATCAACAACCACGCTACGAACAACCACAGTATCAACAACCACGATTTGAACAACCACGATACGAGCAACCCAGAATGCAACAACCAAGCTATTCTGCACCTCGTATGGAAGCACCTTCCCGTGGCGGATTTGGCGGCGGCGGTGGTGGAAACATGGGTGGTGGCGGAAGGAGCAGTGGTGGTGGTGGATTTGGAGGACGACGCTAAGCAAACGTAAAAAGAAATCTCCACCTACTGATAGTTATATATCTCAATTTGATTGAGAACAAACCAGAAATTAGCTAGTGCGTGTAGAATGTACAACTTTTCATCTTGAACGTTGAGCATGACACGCTCTTAGTTTTTTGAAAGTAGATCACAATCTTGCAAAAATGAATTTCCATAAGCCACCATAATAGGAAATTGGAGTTTTTATAGTTATATAATTGATTTGTTTTTAAATTTGCGTTCTCTCAAAAAAATAGGTGTACAAACACCGCTCAAGAGCATTGCTCCTGTCGTGGTGTTTGCGCACCTTTACATTTTATACTTATATTATTACACGATAGACTATGCTCTTCGTTATCGGTTAGCCCCCCCACATCGGGGCTATACGACATAACGCTGAAAGGGCACAATCTCTAATAGCGAGGCGGTATCGCCCCTCGCTATTATGCGGCTCTACCATACTACTAATGCTGTTTTTAGCTCGATAATATTGCAGGTAGAATAGTTATATTAAATTTGCTCCTTGCCTTGGCTTTATAAAACTTGTCATTACTCCTTCATAAACTTTATCTGCTGCTGCACTGCGCCCAGCATAAAGCGGAGTAGATACATGCCCGGCGGCAGGGTATTGACAGGTATGGCATCGCCAGCAGTGCTGCCTTGCAATGCTTTTCTGCCCATCAGGTCATATACCTGATACGCGCCTACGCGCTCAATGCCTTCTATGGTGAGCTTGTCTGCCGCAGGATTGGGGTAGGTGCGGTGTGCAAACTGCTGCGCATACAACTCGCTCACCGACAACGGCTCTATATCAAACCCCAAATCCATGTATATTTTATTTAATATTCATTCTTGATTTTTCCGGTAAGGGTATCTCTTCTAACACCTAAAGTATAGTAATGTTGAAAATATTTTACTCCTCCAAAATGAGGATAGTCGGCAGATGAGTCCTCCGTATAGCGCACATATCTAAGTATCCCTCCTTTTACCGAGCCTTCCCCATATCCTACATCTAAATCTCCGGCTATTACTAAGCTCTTTGTCGGGTCGTAGGGTATGGGATGGTCTAATCTTATTTTTACCCATATACCCTGGTTGTGCGGAGGGTACATGTCAAAGAGAAGAGGAATGCTGGCAGAGTCTATGCACAGCACACTGTCAGTAAAGGAAACCTTTGGCAGACTTTAGAGCAAGGCTTTGGCGGCGGTGGTATCAGGAAGTTGCGAAGGCGAAAAAAACGTATCAAAGTTGCGTAACGCAGTCTATCCCATCCGCAGGGGAATAGGGGTATAATAGTTCTTGCCCATGTTATAGCTCGGGATGCTGTTGCCTGCCACATAGATATGGGTGATCTTGCCCGCAGGGGCGGCAAAGCTGCCGGGGGGGTAGATACAAGCATTCACAAGTCCTTTGGTAGAATTGAAATATTCGATAATTGCATAGTTAGAATAAGTGCCGTTGTACCGGCCATTGAGCGGGTGGTAGTAGGCAGCTTATTGCGGTATGTGATTGCCTATCTGAGCATAGCCCCTGCCGCAGGCAAGGATTATGCTTATCAAAAGAATGATTCGGATATGTTTCATCGTGTTTATTTTTTTATAAATTTAAGATGGTAGGCGGCTTTGCCTTGGCTGACGTGTAAATTTACTGAAAGCCCTGATTTTTCAATCAGAGAGAAAAACTAAAAGCAAATAGTTGTAAATTATTTTCCCCCACGGTGTGCAAAAGTCAATTTTTAAAAACCATAGAGGCATCTTTATCTTTCCACTCAATGAGTTCCTTATTGTTACATAATGAACCGCGGCATTACCGGTGCCGTATGCGCTACGAAAGAAGAAGTTGCGCTGATTTTGCAATTATGCGTCCGGAAATTGTTTCGATTCATGGTTCAGACACCTTCCAAAACAATTGGTGTTCTTTGACCAATCTCTATTTTTTTGCTTTTCCCCCCAAATAATTAACCCCCCAAAAACACAAACAACATGACAGACGCAATTATCAATCTTGAAACAGTAAATCCAATTGAATTTTTTGGCATCAACAATAATAAACTTGATGTTTTGAAGCGTAAGTTTCCACTACTGAAAATTCTCTCCAGAGGTTCGCAAATAAAAATTTCAGGTCAACCTGATGAAGTAGCAACTGCTCAAGGAAAAATCAACCAAGTCATTAAATACTTAGAGAGAAACGGGCATCTGTCTGAAAACTATTTTGCCAAAATTCTTGGCGATGAAGATCAAGGAGAAACTCCGGTTGAAGACCCTATCAACAATGACATATTGGTTTTTGGCCCTAACGGAAAAGTAGTTAGAGCCAAAACAGCCAACCAAAGAGCAATGGCAGTTGCATCAGAGAAAAATGATATCATTTTCGCTATTGGGCCTGCCGGAACCGGAAAAACATATACTGCCGTTGCTTTGGCAGTTCGTGCTTTGAAAAACAAAGCTGTTCGTAAAATCATTCTTACCAGACCGGCTGTAGAAGCAGGTGAAAGTTTAGGTTTTTTACCTGGTGATCTCAAGGAGAAAATAGATCCCTATTTACGTCCTTTATATGATGCTTTAGATGACATGATTCCAAGTGATAAGCTAAACTACTACATGGCCAATCGCATTATTGAGATTGCTCCATTAGCATACATGCGCGGAAGAACGTTAGACAATTCATTCATTATTCTTGATGAAGCTCAAAACGCAACAGACCTTCAACTAAAAATGTTTTTAACACGTATTGGATCATCTGCAAAAGCTATAATCACCGGTGATATGACCCAAGTGGACTTACCCAAAAATCAAAAGTCAGGATTGGTGAAGGCTACTCGTATTTTAAGGAACATAGACGGCATTGCCCATGTTGAATTAGATGAAGCAGACGTAGTACGACACCGATTGGTGAAACACATCATTCGTGCTTATGATAAAGAACAAGCTAAGGAGGAACAACGCCATGAAGAACACGCTAAACTAAAAGAGCAGAAACAACACGAATCATAAACCATTACAACACCTTGAGCAAACTGAATCACACAAAAAATCCTTCTATTTTTTATCAGTGAGGAAGTAAGGAGTAGAAAAGGTTTTGAAACACAAATGCCGACAAAAAAATGTTGGCATTTGTGTTTTTGGTTCAATAGCAAAATATGTCAAAGCAACCTAAAGGCAAAAGCCTTAGTTTATAGTTATCAGAATTGCAATTTTACAGAAGCTATACACTAAAATGTTGGCAGTCCTTACTTCTTTGTCAGTGTTCGGAAAACATCCTCAAGCGATTGGCTTTCAGTCTGCATGGCACTAATGTTCACATCATTTTCTAATGCCCATTTCATCACTTCTTTTCGAAGCTCTTCCGGCTTTGTGGTAGATAGTTTCCACATTCCATTACCTAAGTTTTCAGCTTTATGCACGCATTTCAATGCACTAAGGTGAGCAGCAGATACTTCCGACTCAAAGGTTACTATTAAAGCAGCTTTAGCAGAAGAATTCCGATGTTGCAATTCACCAATCGGATCGTCAGCCACTATTTTTCCGTTACTGATGATTATAACTCTCGTACACATGGCTTGAACCTCTTGCATAATGTGGGTAGAAAGTAACACAGTTTTTTCCTTACCTACACTGCAAATGAGCTCACGAATTTCCACTATCTGATTGGGATCCAATCCGGAAGTAGGCTCATCTAAGATCAATACTTCAGGGTCGTGCAACATTGCTTGTGCAAGTCCTACACGCTGTTTATAGCCTTTTGAGAGTGCACCAATTTTTTTATGCACTTCTTTATTCAAACCCGTGCGGGTTATCATTTCATCAATTCTAACTTTCGGCTTAACCAATTTATGAATACCGGCCACAAACTCTAAATATTCGCGCACATACATATCATAGTACAAGGGATTAGACTCTGGTAAATAACCCACTCTCTTTCTAACCTCCATTGGATGCTGTTGAATATCAAAACCGGAAACAGACGCTGTGCCGTCCGTTGGCGGTAAATAACCAGTAATCATCTTCATCGTTGTTGATTTACCAGCACCATTTGGCCCGAGAAAGCCAACAATTTCACCTTTCCCTAATTCAAATGAAATATGATCTACCGCAACCTGACTGCCATATACTTTTGTAAGCGACGAAACCTTGATGGACATGCGTGCAAAGCTAATGATTTGTGTGTTTGAAATCAGTAGCCTATCTTCCTTCTTCAACAGCCAATTTATTTTAAATAAATTTGAGCACAATTTTTTTTATGGCATTGCCTCAAGACTGGTATATTTTAGACTCAACCTATCTTCATCATGAAACTTGGCTAACAGTTCGAAGAGATTCATTACTCCTTCCAAACGGTCACACCATTCCCCACTATTTTGTACTTGAATATCCTGATTGGGTCAATGTAATTGCTATTACCAAAGACAATAAATTAGTGTTGGTAAAACAATATCGCCATGCATTAAGCGACACTCATTTTGAACTATGTGCAGGAGTGATTGAAGCTCATGAAACATCTCTGGAAGCTGCAAAGCGTGAATTAAAAGAGGAAACAGGCTTTACGGGAGGAACTTGGTCACTTTTGATGAAGTCTGCGCCCAATCCGGCTACATCAAACAATTGGGTACATTGTTTTCTTGCGGAAAACGTAATTGCCGGAGTAGCATCACCGGAAGATAGTGAATGTCTGACCATTCATGAATTTTCTAAAGAAGCCGTTATGCAACTGATAAGTGAAGAAAAAATAGTGCAGTCCACTCATTTGGCTCCCTTATGGAAGTGGATTGCTCAGAACCATTAGATGCTCTTTCGTATTGAGTAAAAAATACGCCAAGCCATCCTGTTTCCCTTGTTATTGAGGTCAAGAATTAGCCTTCAATTAAATTTCATTTTTTAAGGCTAATTTTAGGTGATTAATTATGACCCAATCTAACAGTATCATTTTGGGAACTGCCCTCCCCGACTTGATAAAATCGGAAACACTTCCTCAATTGCTTGCTCCTACGTTTCAACGTTTTGCGAAGCATACTGCCTGTATTTTTCGGGATAAAAGCCTGACTTATGAACAGTTAGACAATTGGAGTAACGCCATCGCACAATATTTACAAGATAATGGTATTGTTTCTGGCGATAGTGTAGGCGTTTGGTATCCTCGAAGCTTAGAGCTACCAGTTGTTATTTTAGGCATTTTAAAAGCAGGAGCTACTTATGTACCCTTAGACAGAGAAATGCCAATAGATCGTGTTCAAGCCGTGTTTGAAGACATACAGGTGAAAGCCTATTTCTCAGATACTCATGCACCGGTTTCTGCTGTTAAACTTTCCATTCCTAACATGCCCGAGGTGGAAGTAGTTTTTACCAATAATCATACAAACCCGAATCATTGGGCTTATGTATTATTTACTTCCGGCAGCACAGGTAATCCCAAAGGTATTCCTATTGCACATCATAATATATGCCATCTTATCCGATCGGAGCAATCGGTCATTCAAATTCAGCCCGAAGACCGTGTCTATCAAGGCTTTTCGGTGTCGTTTGACATGTGGTGTGAAGAAGTTTGGATTAGTTTTTTTGCCGGAGCCACTATTTGGATTGCGGATGCTTTGACGGTAAAAGCAATAGACGAATTAAGTGATGTCCTACGCGAACAAAAGATTACCATTCTACATGCCGTTCCAAGTGTTTTGGCTCTTATTGATGAAATTCCCGCTCTTCGGCTTGTCAATTCAGGTGGAGAAGCTTGCACACAAATAGTGTTACAAAAATGGGGGACAAAGCAGCGTAAATTCATCAACAGTTATGGACCAACTGAAACAACCGTTACATCAAACATGGCATTCTGCCAAGCCGGCGATGAAATCTCAATAGGACCACCTTTGCCCAACTACAACTTAGCCGTAGTAGATGAGCAAATGAACATTGTTCCTCGAGGTGAACGAGGCGAGTTAGTGATTTCAGGACCAGGTGTTAGCAACGGATATTTTCATCTTCCTGAACTAACTAAGCAAAAATTTATCTCCAATCCCTTTGCAGAATTACCTGGAGAAAAGCTTTATAGAACCGGCGATGCAGTAGTCATACGACCCGATGGATTTATTGAATTCCATGGACGATTTGACGATCAGGTAAAGCTTCGTGGATACCGAATTGAATTAGGTGAAATAGAAGCAAGATTAAATACTATTGAAGATGTGCAGTCAGCCGCAGTAGCTATCAAGCCCGACAGTAATGGTCAAGATCAATTGGTTGGCTATGTGGTAAGCCATCATACTTTTGAAGAAAACACTATTCGCCAAAAACTGGCTGCCTTTTTAGCTCCTTACATGGTTCCGGTAATTATAGAAAGGATTTCTGAAATGCCCAGAATGCCCAGTGGGAAAATAAATCGAAAAAGTCTTCCCCTACCCGATCGTTTTTTGCATTCATCAACGGACACTCAAAATTCCATTCTTGATTCAGACCCTATTTCAACCAAATTGTTGAAGGTTTTACACAAAGTATTTCCGGGAAAAGAAATCACCCTACAAAATGACTTTTTTACTGACTTAGGTGGACATTCCTTGCTTGCTGCCACTACCGTTTCACACCTTCGCCGTGATGCAAAATTACTGAAGGCTTCCTTGAAAGACGTTTATGAATACCGCCCTTTAAGCCGATTTGTAGAAATTTTAGCTGAAAAAAACAAAGTTGAAAGCTCTAATACTAAGACTAAGCAAGCTTTTCGGCGTGTTACAACAGCTCAATATTATTGGTGTAATATACTTCAAACCTTTTCCTTATTTTTTGTGTTTGGCTTGTTAGCAATTGAAGTGATAGCCCCTTATCTCAGTTATTATTATTATCTCGTAGAAGGATATTCTCACCTTTCTGCACTCTTAAGTTCAACCATTTTATATCTTATCATCCCCCCTATTTTAGCTCTAACTGCCATTGTGTTGAAATGGCTAATTGTAGGCAAATTAAAAGAAGGCGACTATCCCCTTTGGGGTTGGAGCTATTTTCGTTGGTGGTTTTGGAAAGCCTTAAAACGCTTGTTACCCTCCCAATTTGTTGTTGATACCCCCCTTTATCCACGATACCTTCGCTTGCTTGGCGTTAAAGTACATAGCACTGCTCAGCTTAGTCAACTTTCTATTGGTGCGGAAGATCTGGTAACGATAGGCAGAAACGTAAGCACTAGTTCAGGTTGCGCCATTGACAATGCTACCGTAGAAAATGGCATTTTAAAACTCAGGCATGTTCATCTTGCACCCAATGCCTATTTAGGTTCTTCAGCTATTGTTTGCGGCAATACACGAATTGAAGAAAATGGTGAATTACAAGAACTTAGTTGCTTACTGGAAGGGCATATCATCAAGCGAAACGAAGTGTGGAATGGAAGTCCAGCACAACGAATACACGTTAGGACTGAAGAAGAAATTCCGGCTTTTACGCCGGCAACAATTGCCAAACGGCATCGTTTTTCATTACTTTACCTAATATCATTGGCACTTTTTCCTATTGTAGTGATTGTGCCCTTGATGCCAACCTTATATTCACTCTATTTTTTGGACAATAATGCTGATGACTATGACTTTACCTACTTATGGAAATCACCCTTTTTAGCATTATCTTATTTACTTATTTTCATTCTAATAGTGGGTGCCTTATCCAGACTATTGCAGTTTAAAATGAAGCCCGGTCAATATTCTATCTACAGTTTTACCTACTATAGAAAATGGTTGAAAGATCAATTGATGAACCTTTCTCTAATAGTCTTACATCCACTATACGCCTCCATATACGTATCGTGGTATTATAGATTGTTAGGTGCAAAAGTTGGCAGCAATTCTGAAATCTCTACAGCAAGTGATGTTAGTCATCATCTTTTAGAAATTGGAGATGGCTCCTTCATTGCAGATGCCGTTATTCTTGGTGAGCACGATGTTCGAAATGAAATCTTGACACTGGAAAAGACCTATGTGGGCAATAATAGTTTTATCGGAAATAGTGGCTTGATACCTCAAGGATATTACTTGAAAGACAACACGTTGATAGGTGTTTTATCAAAAGCTCCGGATCAAAATAAATTAGATGACAACCGAAATGTAGATTGGTTTGGATCACCTCCCATTGCCTTGCCGGCTCGTCAAAAGCTAAAAGGGTTTAATGCTTCTCGAACTTACCATCCTCCCATTCATTTAAAACTTGCACGAGGCATTGTAGAAGGCTTACGAATTCTATTGCCCCAAACCTGCATTTTAATTTCAGCTGTATTATTGATAGCATACGCCCATAATTTGCTAAAAGTATCATTTGGCAACTTGCTGTTGCAACTCCCGTTTTATTATCTCTTCTTCATGGGGGTGCCATTATTTTTGATAACTGTTTTGCTAAAATGGTTGCTGATTGGCAAATACAAGCCGGCCGCCTATCCTATGTACAGCATCAAAGTTTGGCTAAGCGAAGCAGTTACCAGTTTTCACGAGGCCTTGTCGGTACCTTATTTATTAGATGCCTTGCGTGGAACTATGTGGCTCCCTATGTTGATGCGCTTGTTGGGCGTAAAGATTGGTAAACGTGTTTGGCTAAACACAACAGACATCACCGAATTCGACATGGTGGAAATAGGCAAAGAATCAATGCTCAACGAAGATTGTGGACCGCAAACTCATTTGTTTGAGGATAGAATAATGAAAATCGGCACAGTAAAAATAGGTGCTGAAACCACCATAGGCACGCGAAGTATCATTTTGTACGACAGCGAAATTGGCAATCGAGTAACAATAGAATCTTTATCATTAGTCATGAAAGGAGAGCAATTGCCGGATGACACTGACTGGGAGGGAAGCCCTGTTGCTCCGAAATCATAATCCATTTTTCAACAACTGAAAACTATAAGATGAAACGCCTAAACATTCGCCCATTGCAGTTTTCCTCAGAAAAAAAATTGGCTGATGAAATGCTGAAAGCCTTACACGATTCAGAACATACATTAAATCCAAACACTGCTAATTGGAAAGATATCAGCATGTCTTATCTTCAACATGTTCAAGAATGTATAAACGAATGTGAAGGTGTTTTTCTGGTTGCAGAGATAGGCAAAGAGACTGTGGGCTTCATTTTTGGTTATATTGATGAACTTGATGACAGCAATTTTGAAAGAGGAGCCGGTAGTGATCTTTATGTATCAGAAGGATTTGTGAAACCGGAATATAGAAAAATGGGAATTTACACAGCATTAAATTCAACGTTTGAAAAACATTTTTCACACCACAACATCCGAAGAATATATCGTTACACCTTAGTTGCCAACACAACCATGCAACGTTGGCTCGCACAAGCAGGATATCAAGCTGTGCGCATGGTGTATGAAAAATGGAAACTATAAATAATCACAGTAGCTGTAAAAAACGATCACAGTAAACCACCAAATGCTTTTCATTTATTCCTACTCTTCCGGTAAAAAGTTTTGCAACAAATGATCCCATGTCAAATGGTTCTTAAAAGGCATTTCTAAACCATTCAAAGAGTTGTACGCTTCATCACTCATACAAATAGTCATTCCTGAAATAAGATGGCTATGATTTCTTTCGATTGAAAGTATAATTTCATACTGATTTTCCCTACATTCAGTTGAAGAAGCCGGTTTTTGATTTTTTGTTTGAGACAAATGCATGGTTAGCACTTCTTTATTTTCATTTGGATAGTCGTCATACTGCAAGGCATTTATACACATCCAATCTACTTTTTCATTTTCAGAATCTGAAGATACTATACGAATAAGGTCACCTTTATGAATAAGTCTATGTTGCACCTTTCCGGCACTATCAGTTATGAAAAACTGTATGGATTGATTGACAATTTCAGATTGCCAAGCCCTCATATCCAACATCATATTTTTAGCTATTACAAAAAACTCTTCTGCTGTTTCAATAGAAGAATAAGCTTTTTCAAATTGCAATTGTCGGATACTATTTTTAGTGGATTGAATTGAGGGAATATTCTGCACCATGAATAAAAGATTGGCTGAAAAGATACAAGAAAACAATGAGGAATGAAATGAGCAAAAGTCAAAATGCGTTTTTAGCAAATTGATTAAATACCAAACATAAATATACTCCATCTTATAGGTGTCTATAATCACATGTTCTAACGATATACACCTAATAGAGATAAGACTTCACCTAAACACTGTGTTAATGTCAAATCCGCGTTTGACTGCACCATATTCCCGTAACGAGTTGTGAATTGCTTTCAAAAAATTTCTTAGCTTAGATCTTTGACAACGAATGATACTGAACTTTGTCCAATGGGTCAGTTGTGAATTGCTTTCAAAAAATTTCTTAGCTTAGATCTTTGACAACCCTGACTTATAGGCATTAACTATGTGTTTGGTTGTGAATTGCTTTCAAAAAATTTCTTAGCTTAGATCTTTGACAACATAACAGATATTCAAAACATGTCTTGCATTGTTGTGAATTGCTTTCAAAAAATTTCTTAGCTTAGATCTTTGACAACTGATCATACATCATCTACATTATTCACTGAGTTGTGAATTGCTTTCAAAAAATTTCTTAGCTTAGATCTTTGACAACTCTGATACTTTTTCTGATGTGTCGGGTGTAAGTTGTGAATTGCTTTCAAAAAATTTCTTAGCTTAGATCTTTGACAACGTGCTGCTGACAGGGAAAATCATTTTACACGTTGTGAATTGCTTTCAAAAAATTTCTTAGCTTAGATCTTTGACAACCCTTGGGGCGTTTATAGAGTCGTCGTAGTAGTTGTGAATTGCTTTCAAAAAATTTCTTAGCTTAGATCTTTGACAACAATCTCTATAAGCTACATTGCCGCCGTTAAGTTGTGAATTGCTTTCAAAAAATTTCTTAGCTTAGATCTTTGACAACAGAATTGAAGTCCGAAACAGGGAGGTTCGTGTTGTGAATTGCTTTCAAAAAATTTCTTAGCTTAGATCTTTGACAACTTTTAAGTTTTTCAGTTATCCTCCCCAATAGTTGTGAATTGCTTTCAAAAAATTTCTTAGCTTAGATCTTTGACAACAGGCATCATTTCCTGACATTTTAAAGCAGGGTTGTGAATTGCTTTCAAAAAATTTCTTAGCTTAGATCTTTGACAACGCTTAAAGCGTAACACGCTTCAACAGATGCGTTGTGAATTGCTTTCAAAAAATTTCTTAGCTTAGATCTTTGACAACAATGTTTAAAATTTACTCAAATGTTTAATAGTTGTGAATTGCTTTCAAAAAATTTCTTAGCTTAGATCTTTGACAACAAGACTTGTCATTTATGTATAAGCCTGATAGTTGTGAATTGCTTTCAAAAAATTTCTTAGCTTAGATCTTTGACAACTGACACATAACATTACACATTCAGACAGTAGTTGTGAATTGCTTTCAAAAAATTTCTTAGCTTAGATCTTTGACAACAATATCATCAAGCGGTACTTCAAGAATCTAGTTGTGAATTGCTTTCAAAAAATTTCTTAGCTTAGATCTTTGACAACCAAAATAATAAAAACAATGAAGATTAAAATGTTGTGAATTGCTTTCAAAAAATTTCTTAGCTTAGATCTTTGACAACCGACTTTTGGTCGCTTCGTGCGGTAGTGAGTTGTGAATTGCTTTCAAAAAATTTCTTAGCTTAGATCTTTGACAACTGCGCTTTTTCGCGGTCGGTCAATCTGTCAGTTGTGAATTGCTTTCAAAAAATTTCTTAGCTTAGATCTTTGACAACGGGTACCGTTTACTCCCGCAACCGTTACGGGTTGTGAATTGCTTTCAAAAAATTTCTTAGCTTAGATCTTTGACAACGGTAAGACGAACTTCACGATGCAGCTGGCGGTTGTGAATTGCTTTCAAAAAATTTCTTAGCTTAGATCTTTGACAACGGTGTGGGAAGAAGGGGCTAAACACTATTGGTTGTGAATTGCTTTCAAAAAATTTCTTAGCTTAGATCTTTGACAACCTTGCGGCGGGTGGACACACGGAGCCTTGAGTTGTGAATTGCTTTCAAAAAATTTCTTAGCTTAGATCTTTGACAACTATTAAAAAGTTGAGGCATCTTTTTACACTGTTGTGAATTGCTTTCAAAAAATTTCTTAGCTTAGATCTTTGACAACCGGAAGCCGAGCGTTGGAAGTATAGCGCGCGTTGTGAATTGCTTTCAAAAAATTTCTTAGCTTAGATCTTTGACAACAAGCAGGAACACAAACAGTACATACGCGAGGTTGTGAATTGCTTTCAAAAAATTTCTTAGCTTAGATCTTTGACAACACTTCAAGAAGGCTCATCACTCGGTGCATGTTGTGAATTGCTTTCAAAAAATTTCTTAGCTTAGATCTTTGACAACTTATAGCCCTTCAAAAGGGATTTAAAATAGGTTGTGAATTGCTTTCAAAAAATTTCTTAGCTTAGATCTTTGACAACAATTACATGATTCAAACTTTAAATAAAAATGTTGTGAATTGCTTTCAAAAAATTTCTTAGCTTAGATCTTTGACAACCTCACCTGCCTACCAACAGATAGTGCCAGAGTTGTGAATTGCTTTCAAAAAATTTCTTAGCTTAGATCTTTGACAACGAGGCGTATTGCTGGCAGAAGTATCTGCATGTTGTGAATTGCTTTCAAAAAATTTCTTAGCTTAGATCTTTGACAACCGAAAAGTTACATTTGCTTCAATTCTGCTTGTTGTGAATTGCTTTCAAAAAATTTCTTAGCTTAGATCTTTGACAACTTCCGCGAACTGCTTAGGAAAAACCCCGACGTTGTGAATTGCTTTCAAAAAATTTCTTAGCTTAGATCTTTGACAACGAGGCGTATTGCTGGCAGAAGTATCTTTATGTTGTGAATTGCTTTCAAAAAATTTCTTAGCTTAGATCTTTGACAACGTTATCGTCAGTTATTTCGGGAAGCAGTTCGTTGTGAATTGCTTTCAAAAAATTTCTTAGCTTAGATCTTTGACAACTTACTGCTGCTACACGCAGCATAGTGTTGGTTGTGAATTGCTTTCAAAAAATTTCTTAGCTTAGATCTTTGACAACCCACAAATGGTTGCCATCTTCCGTCGCTAGTTGTGAATTGCTTTCAAAAAATTTCTTAGCTTAGATCTTTGACAACGATACTGCTCCATCTGTTTCGGGTCATTTGGTTGTGAATTGCTTTCAAAAAATTTCTTAGCTTAGATCTTTGACAACTAGTTTTAGGACATTTCGTTTTTACCCCCAGTTGTGAATTGCTTTCAAAAAATTTCTTAGCTTAGATCTTTGACAACATATAGAATACTGGAACAATGCGCCACACAGTTGTGAATTGCTTTCAAAAAATTTCTTAGCTTAGATCTTTGACAACTTTCTTTTTGTGCCAAATAATAAATGGCGAGTTGTGAATTGCTTTCAAAAAATTTCTTAGCTTAGATCTTTGACAACCCACAGTTGCATTTAGGTCGCGCATTGCGTGTTGTGAATTGCTTTCAAAAAATTTCTTAGCTTAGATCTTTGACAACAGCTGCACCTTGCGGGGCAAAAGGAGAGCTGTTGTGAATTGCTTTCAAAAAATTTCTTAGCTTAGATCTTTGACAACTTTTTCATTACACTGTATAACAGGCTCAATGTTGTGAATTGCTTTCAAAAAATTTCTTAGCTTAGATCTTTGACAACCTGTGCGACGACCATGAGCAATTGCTGCTGGTTGTGAATTGCTTTCAAAAAATTTCTTAGCTTAGATCTTTGACAACTGACTTCGCTGAAAATCGCAACAGTATTGAGTTTCAAGGTGTCTGTTAGAAATAAAAAAATGGGCTTTTACAGCCCATTTTTTTATGCCTTAGCTCAAAATAATTCAAGCTGCTGCACGGTGTTGGGTGTAGCAACCGACTCTGCCCCTCTAAACAATTCCATCATACCAAATTGCTTGTCTGTCAAACAAATGATTCCTACATTCCCTTTTGTTGGCAATACTTTTTTTACTCGCTTAATGTGTACTTCTGCATTTTCTCTGCTGCTGCAATGCCGAATGTATAGGCTAAACTGAAACATGGCAAATCCATCTGCCAGCATCATTTTCCGAAACTTAGCCGCATGTTTTCTATCGGTTTTGGTTTCCGTGGGCAAATCATACATTACAAACACCCACATAATACGATAGGCATTTAGACGTGAGAAATCCATTACGAATTACGAATTGAAAATTGCGAACTAATAATTAAGATTCACCAATTACATTTTTGTCAAAAAATCAAATCGGGGTAACCAATTATGTATCTTTCATTTTATCGCCGAAAGACTTACCATTCTTTTAAAAACTGTTTAGAAAATAAATTCCTTTTTGAGCTTGTACTTATTTTACGGTTTCGACAACTTTCACAACAAATGCAAAACTTTTTTTCTAAATAATGTTTGGTAGCTTCTTACTTAAATAGTTTTTCGCAAACCAAAATTAGCAATTTGTAATAAATAGTTCGTAATTGCTTATAATGTTGGATACACCAACTTTCTTGTTGCTCCTTCAAAACATTTTGCCAAACTTGCCGTTGTTCGTTGCATGGCATTCATCAATGGACTTCGCTCTCCTTCCAGCATAACATCCATGGCAGGAATAGCCAACAAATCTTTTTTCATGTTGGGAGTCAGTTCTAAAAATTGTCCGTTCAGGCTCACAATCCTACACACTACCCTGTCCACAAAGGGACGATAAGGCTCCATAATGTCGTCTGCCAAACAATATGCATTGTATTGGTTTCTATGAAAAATCCCCAAAGTGGGCAATAGCCCCGACATCACCAAACTTCGAGCTGTAAGGGCGCGTAAAATGGCATATCCATAGTTCAACAAATTGTTGGGCGGTAACCCTTCGCGCTGTCGGGTAAATGCTAAAAATTCAGGAAACAGATTTTTCCAATAATAGGCAGCTGCTTTGGCTTCGTGATTTTCGCTGTCGCCACTTTTCACTTCGCGGGCATAGCGAATCAGTATCTTATTTTCTGCCCGTTCTATCTGCAACAAAGCTGCTTGATTGGCAATTTTTGCCGACACGGTTTGTTGCCACAATTGTTTTTTTATTGGTATGCTTGTTTCTAATTGCGCTTTAAACTTTTGACTTTGCATCGTATGTCCGTTCAGATTGAGCATTAGCCCAACGGGATGGTGAGTTTGATCACAGGTAATGAGAGCAACATTGTTGTCTAAAAGCTTTGCCATCAAGGCTTGCGAAATGGTTATTTGCTGGTGATCTAAAACCACAATGCCAATATCTTCAATAGGGGTTTGTTTGGTTTCAGGCATCAATCGCAATCCCTTTACTACCGGCAGATCTATTACCATTTGCTCGTTTTGCGTTTTTAGGTAGGCCGGATTACCGAAGTAAAGGGTTCGTTTTATCATAACAATTTCAGGTTAATTCCGTTTCTAAAATTTGATACTCGTTAAACTCTCGTTGTCGGTTTAGATGCTGCTCTTTATAAATATCTAAAGTATCAAACAAACGATTGAAAAGTTCAGGTTGTTGGTTTGGAAATTCATTAAATGAAGTCCATTGCCAATCTTGGTTTCTTGAAACAAAACCATGTTTGACCGGATTTAGTTGGATGTATAAAATCAAAGTCTTCAAATACTCATCTGATTGGATTTCTTTTCGTTTGAAATTTTTAATAAACAGTGACCCTCGTCTATTGTAAACTTTATTGAAAGCTTGCGAATAGCTGCTGAAGAAGTTGGAAAATTGTTTGCTGACGAACTTCGATCGTTCTTCAAACCTTTCCAAAGTTTGGAACTTTGGAAAAGTTGAAGCTACTTCCGCTTCGCGTTTTATTTTTACTAATAGATGAAAATGGTTGGGCATCAGGCACCAGGCTACCGTATCGGCAATAGGGTCTATATGCTGATGATATTTGTTTAAGAAGAACGAATAATTTTTCTCCTCTCGAAACAGGTTGTCATCGCCATTGGCGTGGTTGAAGATGTGGTAGTAAGTGGAAAATTGGAGCATTGTTTGTTTTATTTAATATTCGCCAACACTAATTATTTCACCAAGATGATTAGTTCTTACTTTAATTATCCCCTTAATTCCATTCAAACCCAATTGTGACTTATATGCTATATCTTGTAGTTCTTTAGGATTTTCAACACTAGTTTCCAAATGGTGTCTAAAAAAATAATTTTTGGTAGCAATTTTTTGCACCCTAAACAAATTTGGACTTATCAGTTTTCTGTTTTTGGGGTCAAGCAAATCTATCTCTAACGGATTAAATCCAGTTTTTTCATTAGGGAAAACAAAGAGCTCATTTTGTTTCATGGTAAATAAAAACTGCCAGCCAATGGATTGGTTGAAGCTTTTGTCAATAATGGGTAAACACTGGTTGACCCTTTCTACGGCTTCATAAAATGATACTACTTTTTCTTGCAAAGCTCCATTCACGTCTTTATAAATAGCCACATGGTGGTTGTTGCCGGTGCTTACAAAATCTACCGGTATTTTTTTTCCATTTCTGTCTAAAATCAATTCTCCAAAATGATTCTTTTTGTAATGCAAGGCTTCTGCATTTTTAACCCCACTTATAGTTACGCGCTTTACAGAAATACCTTTTTCTTTGTTTAGCCAAATTGGATTTTTTTCTAAATCGGAAAAGGCTTTTTTAGCATCGCCACCATAAGCATTTAATCTGGCTTTAAGCAATCGTTTAACCCCTTGGTCTAATACTTTGTCAATTGTTTTTTCATCCTTAAAATTATCAGGAGTTATATCCTTGCGAATCGAAAAATCTTCCTCGAGCCATACTATTTTTACGGTTTCAGGCAAAGTATTGGTTTTAGATTCATCTAAATAAATGGGTTGTTTATTTAAAGCATTTTTACCGGCAAATGCTTTTTTTGGGTCGTTGTTATTGGCTTCTAACTTTTCTAATAACAATTTTTTGAAAAGAGGATTGGACACTTTCTGTGCCGTTTCTTTATCAAAAGAAGCGGTTATTTTCACTTCTTTTTGTTCGTAATATTGATAGCGTCCATACACCGTTTCTTTGTGCAATTGTCCTCGGGGAGTAAGCGTTTGCTGTACGGTTTGCTTACCGGCAACTTTGTTTTTCCCCTTACTTACTACTTTATTTTTGGCTTTATGAGAAATAATCACATGCTCTAAATGCTCCTTTGCTACCTGCCTGAAATTAGGAATGGGTTGCTTAAACACTCGTTTTTTATCTCCATTGTCGTCTATGTGTATTTCAGTTTCCTTTGTTTCAATGCCAATAATATTTCCATGCAATTTGTGCTTCTCGTTTTTTCTGGCATTTAGGTAATTGAGGTATTGAATATAGCTATGCTTGGTAAAAGCTACCGTTAAAGCATCCATGGCATGGTGGCGATGGTCGTTTCTTTTTGTCCAATCTTTAATTACTTCTACTTTTTGACCATATTTCCTTTCTTCCATTTCGGTAAGTCCTAATGCCCTATACTTTGGCAGATTCATTTCTTTCATCACATTTATTAAGCCCCAATCTTCTCTAAGGTGATCAGTAATTTGGCCGGAGGTAGATACTACTGCTTTGGTAATGGCAAATAAAATTTCTTTTGCTTTTTTAGCTATATACTGGCTGTCTCTTAAATCTCTTTCTATAAATCCATCGCCAATTTCTGATTCGGGCATTAATAATTTTTTGTACTTGGCTTTAGTGATAACTTTTGTTTTAAATAATTCTTCCACTCTTGTTTGGTAAGCGGTTAAACCCTCAGCTCCAAATTTTCTATCAATGTAATCATAAGCAGTTTGATTGCCCTTATCTAAATTATCCTTTCTATACACTACAGTTTTGTTGGAAAAGCTGTCATCAAAAAGCCGTGACTGGGGAATGATATGTTCGATGTCAATCTGTTTGCTAAATAACAACTCCTTGGGAATGTAGGTGTCGGTATATAAATCTTTGTACCCCGTGTTTTTCAGTTCTTCGTATAAGCGGTAGCGGATAATATCATTTCGTGTGGGATTGGCAACACCAAATTCCTTTTGCAATAGTTTTACAATTTTTTCATGTTCAATTTTTGCAGCATTAATATTGCTGGTCATCTCTGCCCTTTCTTTGGCATTCTTCTTTAGTTCACGAGCCAATTCTATCCTAATTTCATCAAAATGGAAATACTTGGTTATGTTGCCTTCAGCGTCTTTCTCCGAATTTTTGAGGATTAAAGTATTCACCACATTAATCATTTGGTACAATATTTTTTCAACCACCGGATTTCGCAAACTGTTTTTTGGGAGCAAATCCAATTTGTCATTCAGCTTTCTGTTTTCCAATTCCTCTTTAGTAAGCGAATGTTTTGAATGGCGGTAGCCGGCTAACTCGCATGCCTCACTAAATTTCTTTTCCTTTATATGAGGAAATATTTGGCGCATGGCTTTGGCTGATAAATTCCCGTAATCGTTCTGCAAATTAATATTAGCCAACACGCTGGCATACTCCTTGCTAAAGCCAAATTTTTCTTGTAAAAGCGCATATAGTGTTTCATTTCCCGAGGTAGAATTGTCGCCTTCATAAGCGTACAACAAATGCCATAATTGATAAGAAGCTTGTTGTTCAAAAGCCTTACCTTCCAGCATAGCATCAAAATCCAGTATAGCAGTATTAATACCAATAGTTGAAAAAATTTCTTTTACTACTTTTTTAATTTCGGCAGCCGATACATCTAAATCTTTTAACTCTATTTCGTCCTTGTTTGATTGAATTTTTAAAAAATCTCTTAAATCATGCCCCGATATTTCAATAATTTTTAAGTAAGCTTCATATAAGGACTGTTGTGTTCTATTGCCTTCTATGATGGTATAATTCATTTCCCATTCATTGGCTTTATAGCCTAAAAGTTCAATAACAGCCGAGGCTGTAAGGTTCCCTTTCAAGTTCAATTCATCAAATAATATTTGCTTGGCTTCCTGGTCAAAAACAAATTCATTTTCATTGGCAAATAATTCTTTTTGTGGATTATTGTTAGAAATTTTTCGCTTCGTTGTTCCCTTTCTTCGGATGACCACATTATGGAGCATTTGCCAAATCTTAAACTCCTGAAATAATGGAGATGATTTTGGTGCAACTCGTAAACCGATGGTCTTTTTTACTATTTGTCCGTTTTTATTTAATTCTATTTCTTTACTTTCCAACTCACAGAAACTTATCAATCCCTTTTGAGATTTTAATTTTCGTTGGTAAAAAATAATCACATCCCTTATCTCTTCTTTTAGTTCCTTAGTCAATTGTGGGTGATATTGAGCCTGGGTCTCCCAAATTTTTTCAAATTCATCTAAATAATCCTGCCTGTAAAAAACCTGATTTTTTAAACTGGTATGTGGGTTTTTCTTGAGTTGATGATACAAATACTCACCTACTGTTTCTCTATTAAAATATAACTCTTTGCTTCTGTCGGATATGGCTCCTAAATAGCCACTTGAATTATTGAGGCTGTTATTTATCTCGGTAAGCACATAAGCCATTTGTTCTTTTTCCAATGGGGTGGAAACAGCATCACTTCTCCATTTATAAGCCTGCAATCTTTTCTTTTCCCGGTTGTGCAGCTTGATGGTTTTTTCGTTTTTTAAGCTATCTTCTAAGTCCTTTATATCGGCAGTATTAAATTTATGTTTTGTCCAAAACAAAGCAGCAGTAGCCCTTTGCCCTTTACCTTGTAATTCTTTATAAAATTCGTCGGTAAGAATGTCTGAATGGGTTTGCTTTTGTATTGCCCAAACTTTATCAAACTCTGCTTGCAAATCAGATCTATAAAAATCGGGAACGGTCTTTTTCCCTTTTTGTAATAATTGAAAGGTCAATTGTCCGGGAGTCAACTTTTCTTCATACAGTCGTTTTGCAATTGCCATGCCGTCAATGGCTTGCCCCTCATCTTCATTCTTTGCTTTACGGCTGCTTTTATAACCTCTTTTTGCATTAATAGCAAAAAGCACTCTAGCAAATTCATCCAATTCAATTTTTTCTTTGGCAGCACTTGCTCTTAACCTCCATGTCTGATATGTGGTATTTGCGCCATCTTCGGTTAGTTTTGTTTCTTCATTAATAATTTTTGAAGACTTAAAAATTTCCAGCAATTGTTCACGCCTAAGTTTAAAACGATCTAAATTTCGCCTTGCACCTCGTTTTGATGTTCTTCCAGCGTTTGGCGAAATACCTTTACCTCCACAAAAATCATTTACGGGGTCCTTGGACTCCTTTCCAGTTGTAGAATTTACAAAGTTGTCGAATTGAATAACCCTAACTCCAATTTGTTCAATAGAGGATTGCTCAGGACTCTCACCTTCCTTTACATAAGCCCACCCAATGCTATTCGTCCCCAAATCAAGTCCTAATATTTTTTTCATAGTTTTTGAAATATGGGTTTAAAATACAAAATAATTCCTTACATTTACATTTTGAAAGCAATTCACAATAAGGATTATTCCGTTGTGAAAACATTTAAAACGGTCCTACAACAAAGTAGGATCGTTTTTTTTTGCATCATCTAAAACATCTTTCAACACTGTCTTATAGCCCACATACTGCATAAAACTGTAACTAACTTTTTGTACGATTTCTTACCGGTTGAAGGTTGTATTTTCCTTGTGTGCTTTGTACCAAACAACCCTTTATGCTTAGCATTATTTTTTTATTTCATCATCCGCTATTTTTTTCTCAATTTTGCACCGCAATTTGAAAAACTGTGAGTGGGTTTTGAAAGATTTTTCTCAATTCATCTCCATCATAAAATCAAAGAATGAAGAAGCTATTACTGACGGCAACCACACTATGCTTTGTGGCTGTTTCTTTCGCACAAAAATCTCAGATTCGTACCGCTAAAAATTATCTTGCTGACAAGAACTACGAAAAAGCCAAAGCAGCCATAGAAGAGGCTGTCAGCAGCGATGATACGAAGAATGATCCCTATGCTTGGTACACGCGCGGATTGGTATTTTTGGCTATGCAAAGCGAACCAGCCAATGTAACAAAAGACTATTATCAGGAAGCTGGAAAATCTTTTAAAAAGGCTATTTCTTTGAAGCCCGACTACGAAACGGAGGATGTAAACAACAAGCTTTTTGCAGTTGCCATTTATAATTTTAACGCTGGATTGATGGCGTTTGACAAGCAGAACTATGAGAGTTCTTACAACAGTTTTGGCGAAGTAGCCAATATTCAAGGGTTAGATAATGGCAAGCGTTATGCCACTAAATCATGGATAAAATTTGATACAATGGCGCGTCAAGCAAGCCTCTATCAAGGATATAGTGCCTATTATGCCAATAAGTTTGACGAGGCTTTACCCTTGTTGCTGAAAGCTAAAAATGATCCGGCTGTGCGTGCTTACAACATCTATTTAATGCTGGCCGATATCTATGAAGCCAAAAAGGATGAAACCAACCTCATGGCTATTTTAGATGAAGGTAAAAAGCAATTTCCCAATGAAAAAACATTGGTAAATCGCGAGTTGAACGCCTACATCAAAGCCAACAAATCTGACCAATTAGTAGCCAAGTTGGAAGAAGCCATTAAAAATGAGCCTAATAATGCAGACTTCCTATTTACGCTCGGTATTGCTTATGACAACATGGCTAATCCTAAGGATGCGAAAGGCAATGAATTAGTTAAGCCTGCAAATTATTCCGATGTGTTTGGAAAAGCCGAACAAGCCTACAAAAATGCCCTACAAGTTTCTGACAAACCGGACATCAACTACAATCTGGGTGCCTTATATTTTAATCGTGCAGTGTTGGTAAATGAGCAAATGAACGCTATTACAGGTACTTCTGCTGCTGAAATGAAAAAATATGATGGATTGAAAGCCCAACGTGACGATTGGTTTGGGAAGGCACTACCCTACCTCGAAAAAACAATCTCACAACTGGATCCTACCGCAGCTTCTTTGAAAGGAGAGGACAAAAACACATATATAGGCGCACTAATGGCGGCAAAAGAAATTTCTGCCAAGCTCAACAAATTAGACAAGGCAACCGAATACAAAAAGAAGTTGGAAGCCATAACAAAATAAGAAAATTGGGCTTTGATATATACTCATCATTTTTCATGCTAATCTAATAATCAAATTTTTAGACTTGCTAAAACATAAAATATTTTGAAAGAACAAAAATTACCGCTTGTTAAGTTTGCCCCTCGAAATGGCGTAGGCTTTTTTGACACACTTAAAGTTCGCATTGACGAATATTTTTCCAACAACAAATTAGACATGCACGGTAATGCCAGCATGAAATGGAAATCAGTTGCTATTGTTGCTATGTATATAGCTCCTTATGCCTTGCTGGTTGCCGGTTTGGGTGCGTCCAGTTTATGGATATTCTATGGGCTTTGGTGCTTGATGGGATTAGGAATGGTGGGCATCGGTTGTGCCATCATGCACGATTCAAACCACGATTCTTACTCGGGCAATAAGGGGCTGAATAAGTATATGGGCAAAATTATTGTGTTGGTGGGTGGCTATGATGTTACTTGGCGTTTGCAACATAATGTACTTCACCATACCTACACCAACATCGAAGGATTAGATCATGATATTGATGCCGGAGCATTACTTCGTTTTTCGCCTCATCAACAGCATCGTAGATTTCATAAATATCAACATTTCTACGCTTGGTTTTTATATGGATTACTTACTTTTCAATGGGCTACTATCAAGGATTTTCGCCAAGTTCGTGACTACCATCGTTTGGGTTTATTGAAAAAAGAAAAGCTGACACTAAAACAAGCTTTGACCCATGTAGCCATTTACAAAGTAATATATTATGCCTTCATCCTATTGATGCCTATTTTATTCTCAGGAGTTGCTTGGTATCATATTTTAATAGGCTTTTTTATCATGCACTTTATAGCGGGCTTATCCTTGTCTTGTATTTTCCAATTGGCACACGTGATGGGAGAATGTGAATTTCCGGTTCCCGATGATGGCAAAAAAATGGAAAATAACTGGGCTATCCATCAAATGTTGAACACGGCAAATTTTGGACCTAAAAGCAAGATTATGAATTGGTTTATAGGTGGATTAAATCGTCAGGTAGAACACCATTTGTTTCCCTACATCTGCCATGTTCACTATAAAAACATTGCACCTATCGTAAAGGCTACAGCAAAAGAATATGGCGTTCCTTATTTTGAGCAACCTACTTTTATAGCTGCCCTTCGCGAACATGCACGTCTGCTTAAAGAATTGGGTCGTGCATAAGCATAGTTAAAAAATCATTTTTGAAAAGAGGTTACTTCATCACAGGTAGCCTCTCTTTATTTTTAGTCGTAATTTCAACCACTTTTTTACTTGGTAGGGCAAACAAAATGCGCATTTTAGAGTTGAATTTTGAGCGTAGTTGGCGTGGCGGCGAAAGGCAAACCGTCTATAACATAGAAGGCTTTCTACAAGCTGGCTTTAGTGTTACTTTGGTGTGTCGTGCTTTTTTCCCTTTAGAAAAATATGCTCAAGAAAAAGGTTGGTATTTCAAAAGCTTTAAAAACATATTCAGCATCCTTATTTTTCTTTTTAAAGAAGGGAAAAACTATGATGTTCTACATGCTCAAACGGCACATATTCTCACTTACTGCATATTAACAAAATGGTGGCATCGTCGTCCGGTCATTTTTTCTCGTCGGGTGGACTTTGTGCCTAAGGGTCGGCTGACGAAATGGAAATATCGTCAAGCGGATGCCATAGTTGCCGTTAGTGTTGCAGTAAAAAATATTGTGGAATCCTTCTGCGACCGGGCGGATGTTGTGGTGATTTCAGACATAGCCGTTCCGGAAAAAAGAAATGAAAAACAAGCAAAAATCACAATTAACGGTTTGGGGATTGACGCAAGCAAAAAAATATTAGGAACTGTTGCAGCATTAGTTCCACATAAAGATCCATTAACTTTAATTCAGGCAATTAACATCTTGTCAAAAATGCGAAACGACTTTGTATTGTTGCATTTTGGAACAGGTGAATTGCGATCAGAGATAGATAAGTTGATAGAAAAAGATGGGTTAGAAAAACAATATCGTTGTTTGGGTTTTGTAGAAAATGTGGTTGATTTTTTTTCTGTGTTTGATGCTTTTGTAATGAGTTCACAAGAAGAAGGATTAGGAAGTAGTGTGTTAGATGCCTATTTATATCGTATTCCCGTTGTTGGCACAAATGCCGGTGGGTTAAATGATATACTATTGCCCGGCATGGCGTTAAAAGTTCCTAAGCAATCGCCGGAAGCCCTTGCAGATGCCATAAATCAAATGTTGGATATGCATGAGGCAGATAAACAAAAGATGACCGAAACTGCTTATAAGTTTGTCCTTTCAAGACATGGGCTTGAAACTATTACACAACAATACATAGCCATAATTAATACTATACGAATGAAATAAATCAATTTAATGACCTTACTTAATCTGATATAAACTTCGATATGGAAATACATTATTAGAATAATAATCCCCTTTTTGTTCGACTCTGAAAGAGTTTCAATATCAAAGAAGAATTTTCACTATATAAAATAGACAAGTTCAAGGTTAAGAAGGTTCAAAAAATAAATTGTGGATAGTCAATATGCTTCAATAAATACCACCTTTCATATTTGGTTAATGAATGTTTTTGCCGCATTTGGTTACATAATTTGAAAGCACTTTGGAATATTATCGCATACCAAGTACCTTTGCAGCGTTTTTTAAAAGAATTTTAAAACCAAAACCAACATAATGAGTACCGTAAAAGTTGCCATCAATGGCTTCGGTCGTATTGGCCGCCTTGCCTTCCGTCAAATTTTCAACATGGAAGGTATTGAAGTAGTTGCTATCAATGATCTTACAAAGCCAAACGTATTGGCGCACCTTTTGAAGTACGATACAGCTCAAGGACGCTTCAACGCAAACGTTACACACACGGACGATGCTATTTCTGTAAACGGTCAGGCTATTAAAATTTATGCACAAAAAGATCCTGCACAAATTCCTTGGGGAAGCCACCAAGTGGATGTTGTGTTGGAATGTACCGGATTTTTTACGGATGCCGAAAAAGCAAAAGCACATATCACTGCAGGTGCCAAGCGTGTAGTTATTTCTGCTCCTGCTACAGGCGACATGAAAACCGTAGTTTTCAATGTAAACCACCAAATCTTAGATGGTAGCGAAACCATTATCAGTTGTGCGTCTTGCACTACCAATTGCTTAGCACCAATGGCTAAAGTATTGAACGATAGCTTTGGTATTGAAACCGGTATCATGAGCACCATTCATGCTTACACCAACGATCAAAACACCTTAGATGCTCCACATGCTAAAGGAGATTTACGTCGTGCGCGTGCAGCTGCTGAAAACATTGTTCCAAACAGCACCGGTGCTGCCAAAGCAATAGGCTTAGTATTGCCTGAACTGAATGGCAAATTAGATGGCGGCGCACAACGTGTCCCTACCGTTACCGGTTCATTGACTGAGTTAGTTTCTATTTTAACAAAGAAAACGACTGTTACCGAAATCAATGCTGCCATGAAAGCTGCTGCTACTGAAAGTTTTGGCTACAATGAAGATGAAATTGTAAGCAGTGACATCATTGGTACTTCTTTCGGTTCATTGTTTGATGCTACGCAAACAAAAGTGATGACTGTGGGCGACAAGCAATTGGTGAAAACCGTAAGTTGGTACGACAACGAGATGAGCTATGTTTCTCAACTGGTTCGCACCGTAAAATATTTTGCCGGACTGATTTCTAAATAAAAAGTCAAAATATGCTAACCAAAACCGCGAAGGACGCTACTCATGCGCACTTGGCGGTTTTTTACTTTTTTTTCTACATTCCCATTTTTTCATTCTACTTAATTCAATTTCATTTTTTTAATCGAAGATTCTTGTTATGAACCAATTCAACGATTTTAATTTTTCAGGTATAAGAGCGCTGATTCGCGTTGACTTTAATGTGCCTATAAAAGATGGCAAGATTACCGATGGAACTCGTATCAATGCGGCATTGCCCACAATTGAAAAAGTGTTGAAAGACGGCGGAAGCGTGATCTTAATGAGCCATTGGGGTCGTCCACTCAAGGACATGGAAAAGAAGCCCCATTTGACACTTTCCGATTTCACCCTGGCTCCGGTGGCTGTTTATTTGTCAGAAAAATTAAGCAAACCAGTAACCTTTGTTGCAGACAGCATGAGCGAAGAAGCAAGCCAAAAAGCAGCATCATTGAAACCCGGCGAAGTGATGCTGCTTGAAAACCTGCGCTACTATAAACAAGAAGAAAAAGGCGATAGAGCATTTGCAGAAAAATTATCTAAATTAGGCGATGTATATATAAACGATGCTTTCGGTACAGCACATCGTGCTCATGCTTCTACAGCCATCATTGCAGACTTCTTTTCTCCCGACAAAAAAATGTTTGGTTATTTGATGGAAAATGAAGTGAAAGCAGCTGAACAAGTATTGCATAATTCACAAAAGCCATTTACAGCAATTATAGGCGGGGCAAAGGTTTCAGATAAAATTTTGATAATTGAGAACTTATTGGAAAAAGCTACTGATATCATCATAGGCGGAGGCATGGCCTATACCTTTTTCAAAGCTCAAGGATGCCATATTGGTAATTCATTGTGCGAAGATGACAGATTGGAAACAGCCGCTAATTTATTACAGAAAGCAGCGGAAAAGGGTGTGTCTATACACTTGCCAAGCGACAGCATTATTGCTGATAAATTTGATGCGCAAGCCAACACTTCTTCTGCCAACAACTCAGAAATTCCCGAAGGCTGGATGGGCTTAGATGTAGGTCAGATAGCCTGCGACACTTTCTCTAAAGTGATTAGAAATTCAAAGACTATTCTTTGGAATGGACCAATGGGGGTATTTGAAATGGAAAAGTTTCAACATGGCACTAAATGTATTGCCGATGCAGTAGCTGATGCTACGGCTGAAGGTGCTTTTTCATTAGTAGGTGGTGGCGATAGCGTGGCTGCGGTTAATAAATTCGGATACGCAGACAAAGTGAGCTATGTATCTACCGGTGGAGGTGCTATGCTTGAATTTTTTGAAGGAAAAGTATTACCCGGAATCGCGGCAATCAACCAATAATTTTCTGTAAACGTTTTATTGAAAGCGCGAATAAATGTTCGCGCTTTTATCGTTTTATAAGTTGAAATCTTTCAACGACAAGTCTCGAAAATGCCCATTCCTACGTATGCGTGCTTTCACCTCTTCTAATTCTTTGATAGCAGGAATTAGCTTGTTTAAGTGCCTTCTGACATACTCCAAGCGTTGCACTTCTTCCATCAAACAAAGTAATTCATACTCTTGCTGGCGATTCAATCCTATAAAATGAGCAACTTCATACGATATCATTTTTGTTTTATTTACCGGAAATTTCTCTTCAGAATCCAATAAGGCAAAAAGTCTTTTCACTTCTGAAAAAATCAGCTGTGCAATCTTTGTATTGCCATGCGTCATTTCATTGTTGGGATATTCTACAATCGCGCCCTGATATAGCTTTTCAGGAATTTGATGCACTTGTTCTAAAACCCGAAACACCGATTTTCCGATGGTGCGAATATCCATCTCTCCATTTTCATATTCCTTTACCAATTCTACAATTTCTATGGAGGTGCCGTACTGCTCCATTTTATGATCCAGAACAGGTAAAATTCCAAAAGGTTTTTTATCTCGAAAACATTCCGTAACCATTTGCTTGTAGCGTGGTTCAAAAATATGAAGGTTGAGTGTTTCGCTTGGATAAACAACAATATCTAACGGGAAAATGGGAATAAAATTGATCATGGTATTTGAAGTGCTGGTTGAACAGATGAAGGTTGACTATGCAACATAGTATGTCTTTGCCAAAGCAAAAAAAACAAGAAAACAAATACGCCAAATTGCGTTTCCAGCAAGGGTTCTACCATTAATGGAATCATCATCATCCCCCATAAAATCACAAAGAAAAAACCTTCTCTATTTTTACGTACTTCTGTAAGAGGATACAAAACCCAAGCAATAAAAATGAGCATTGCCGGAATGCCGCATGCAAGAGCTACTGACAAAAATTGATTGTGCGGAATTAACCTTTGAACATCAGGCACCTGTGGATACCATTGAGTATATCCTCCTTTCATACTATCAAGCAAATCTCCTGCTCCAACACCAAGAAAGGGATGTTTTTGGATCAGTTTTACAGCAATTTCATAGGACATGTATCTGCCAATATCACTGTAATCACCGGACATGTTTTTTTCTTGAAACATATCCCATGAAAACAGTGTATGCTCAATTCTATTATGCAAGGTGGGAACCAATTTCCAAGTTGTTGTAAGCATCAACAAACCAAAAGAAACTACCAATAGTCCATAATTGCGTGTCTTTTTTCTCCATAACAGAAAGCCACTCCACCCTACTAAAAAAAGGTAAAAACACATCAAACCTGTACGCACAGCAAGCAAATGCAAAGCAATGATGATTATTACAATGAGTACAACATTAATTCGTCTTTGCCAAAGACGAGCTAAATGTGGATGAATGTAGATGTTCCAAACGATAGATGCGGCAAGTGTAATACTGAAAATGATATAATCGTTTTTGGGTAAGGTCGGTACTACATGAGAATAATTGTAGCCCTTTATGTAAAAGGCAGCATTGGAAAAAAAACAAAATGAACTATACCCAAGGGCAATCAACAACAATAAATTGAGGATATACCAAAATATCGTTTTTTGGCGGATTGAAAACTGAGGCGTAAATGCAAAAGCAAGTGGCAATAGCAGAATTGGTAGTTTCGTTTCACAGCGCGTGTACCAATATTCTAAATCCGTACTCCAAAATCCGGAAAGCACATAAAACAACACCCATATTAAACCAATCCACCACCATTTTTGTTTCACCCAATATTTCGGATGTACACCTAAAAGTGCATTGGCTCCAAAAAGGATCATAGCAATAGAAAGCATAGCTCGCGACAAGAAAAAGCCGACTAATATGCCCAATAAAGCAACCAAAGCAATCTGAATCCTCAATTTCACGGGAAGAAAACTATTTTTGTTCACCAGTTTAGTATCGTTTATCTGCAAACGATTGAAACCATTTTTTTAGTGCGCAACAAAATAAGGCAATTACATAAAGACATTCAAACCGGATCTTTTCTTGCGTTAGCTCGAGCCATAACTATGGTAGAAAATGACCTTTCCGGGTATGATCTGTTGTTGGAAATGACAACCTCGTCCAAGACAAAGGTGGTAGGCATTACGGGTCCTCCGGGAGCCGGAAAAAGCACTTTAGTAAATGCACTTTTAAATATATGGAGTAAGAGTGGAAAAAAAATTGCGGTGTTGGCAGTAGATCCATCGTCGCCCTTCAATTTCGGTGCCTTACTTGGAGATAGAATTCGTATGTCAGCATTTTACGACAACCCGAATGTATATATTCGATCGTTGGCAAGCAGAGGCGCATTGGGTGGATTAAACGCAAAAATCTTAGAAATTACTGACGTAGTCAAACAAGCACCTTTCGATTATTTAATCATAGAAACTGTAGGCGTTGGTCAAAGTGAAGTGGAAATTGCTGGCTTAGCCGACTGCACGATAGTTACGCTTGTGCCCGAAGGTGGTGATGTAGTGCAGACACTAAAAGCAGGCATTATGGAAATTGCAGACATTTTTGTTGTGAATAAAGCAGATAGAGAACTGTCGGAAACACTATATAGAAACCTTAGGAATTTGGTTCATGAAAAAGCAACAACTGGCTTAGAAATTCCAGTAGTTAAAGTAATAGCAACAGACAGTGTAGGTGTTGAGGAACTTACTGAGAAAATTGATCAATTCTTTGTTCAAAAACATAGCAATGACAGAAAATTGCAAATGTTAACAGAAAAGGCTTGGCAATTGATTCAAAAACGACACATGAAAAAGTATCATCGGCAAGCATTGTTGGAGGAATTAAAAGTTCAATCGCTCAAACCGCAATTTAATCTGTACGCTTTTATTGATAATTATGTATCAAATATCCATTAACCGGTAGGTAACAACAGGATAACTGTTAGATAACAGCACTTTCAAAAAGTCGTATTTACTTTTGTATAGACAAAGAAAAAGAAAAAAATCGTCAAAAAAATGTCAGCGTTTTGATAATATTGATATACTTTGGTACGGAAATGAATTTTAAGACGATTCGAAGGTCTATGGTTTTAACCTGTAACACTTAGACAAGCCCCGGTATGATGAACCTCTCTCCATACGTTGCCTGTGTGATAATTGCTGTAATTGCAGCATTTACGTCTGGACTATCAATTCCAAAGATTATTCTGCTTGCTAAGAAGAAGCGGTTATTTGACTTGCCTGACAATAACCGAAAGATTCATAAAGAAGTAGTTCCTAATTTGGGGGGAGTAGCCATCTTTTTTTCTTTTATTATAGTTGCCTCATTATTTGCAAGAAATGCCGTTTTCCCAACTTGGAATTATTTAGTGGCATCTGCCACTATTTTATTTGTAGTTGGCATAAAAGATGATATTGTCAGTCTTTCTCCTGCAAAAAAATTTTTAGCACAAATTCTGGCTGCGATCATTACGGTTATGCTCGCCGATGTACGTCTTCATTCTCTACATGGCATTTTGGGTATTCATGAAATGCCGAAATGGATCAGCATCATTTTTTCGATTATAGGCTGTGTTTTCATCACCAATGCTTTTAACTTGATTGATGGAATTGATGGATTGGCCGGTACAATTGGTACCTTATGCGCATTGGCACTAGGCGGTTGTCTTTTGCTTCAACACAATTATGGTGCTGCTTATGTGTGCTTTGCCTTAGTTGGCGGGCTGATTGGCTTTTTAAGGTATAATATTGCACCTGCTCGAATTTTCATGGGAGATAGTGGATCTTTATTTCTTGGGTTCACTATTTCGGTCATGTCAATTACCTTAGTCAATACATTTGAAACGCCACATAATCTACTGGCATCATTTATTCATTCTACTCCCGGAGCCTTACTGTTCACTCTATCAGTGTTGTTTATTCCCGTATTCGATTCATTCAGAGTATTTCTAACACGCATAGCCAAAGGGAAGCATCCTTTTCATGCCGATCGTACACACTTACATCATTATCTTCTTGATTTAGGCTTTAGTCACTCCAATACGGTAACAACCTTAGTTACAGCCAACTTACTCATAATTACTATCGCCTTGTTGGTTCAAGACCTCAACCCAACTCTTGCAATTGCTATTATAACAGCAGTAAGTTTTGGGCTTTATGCTATTCTATATCAAATGCGAAAAGTGCGGCTGAAAAAGACCGAATTTTTTAAAAATAAATTGGCTAATCTTCGAACAGAGCAAAACGAAAAAGCTCATCATGAAACTCCTCCAAGAGGAAAATCACCTGAAGCAGGATTACCAATGATGTCAACCAAAGGATCTTAAATAACTATTGTAAGCTATTATTAACGACAAATGAGCCGGACTGATAGCGATAAAAATATAGAAAATTATTTTCGTTGTACTGTAATTCCTTTTGCTGATTCCATTGCAGTTTTACATCAAATTTTGTAAAAGGAGCTAAGCTATTATCATTTTGCTTGGTGTTGTAAACAGTGCCGTATGAATGCAATAGGTATCCATACCAAAAAAGGGCATCATAACCACGAAACACCATTTCTGTAAGCTTTCCGCTAAATTGAGCACGAAAACTGTTTGCTAAAGAACGTGCCCGAGGTGTACTTAAATCAAAATAAAAAGGTGAGGTAAAATTGATTCGCAAGTTATTCCAAACATCTGCCTTTTTTAACTGAGGCATAAACCGCCAAGAAGGAAGACCATAAATTTCAAATTGATAATTAGGAAACCAAACACTTATATCATTTAAAGTGGATTCCGCAGTAGCAACATCTACTATAGGGAGAAAAAATACGTTTATATCCGTGCTATCTAAGTTTCGTTCTAATCTGTTTTTCAAAAAGGGTTTTTCAATTGAGATAGGTTTGATCTTTTGTTCGTCATTTACCAAAATATTTTCAGCAGCAAGCGAATCAGTCATATTCGAACGACGATATAGCAACAACATAGAACGATTGGGATACCTTTTGTTTGCAGCAACTTTTAAAAGCTCTACATGCTTTCGCAAAGTAGGCTGAAGCATAGTAAAAAACAGATTGTCATTGATCTCTGCATCTGAAGGTGAAATAGCAGAAATGAAATTTATTTCATGTGCTTTAGCATATTCTGCAATGGGTAATAATTGGGTTGATTGTAATGCTCCGATTATTAAGTCTGACCCATTCAAGGTTTCTCCTTTTACGATTTCCTCTGGTCGCAATCCCGGCTCTGTTACATCATGCACAAAAATATCCAACTGATATCCTAATGCATTGAGACTATCCGCTGCCAACTTAATTCCTTCATAAAATCCTATAGAAACGGCTACCTTTTCAGTGAGTTTTCCCGTCATAACGGTTTTTCCATTTTGTACCAATTCACTAAGATAAAGTGGAAGTAAAACATCAATCCGGTAACGACTTTTAATCTTTGAAGCCGGATATTCTAACACTCGAATTTTCTTCTTAGAAACTTGAGCAGTTTGTTTGGGTTGTGTTAGCAAGGTAGGCTTTTGACGAACCGTGCGTTTTTCTTCACCTCCACCAAATATTTTCTTTAGCAATTGGGCGTGGCTATCTAAAGGAGCATTGACACACCCGAAAAAAAATAATAGAAAATAAAATTTAGCTCTCATGTTTTCAATTACTATTCCCACTCAATAGTTGCCGGTGGCTTTGAGCTGATGTCATATACCACTCTGTTTATTCCTCTAACTTGATTGATGATATCGTTGGAAACTTTAGCCAAAAAATCATGTGGTAAATGTGCCCAATCTGCCGTCATCCCATCTACAGAAGTTACGGCACGCAAAGCTACTGTATATTCATAAGTGCGCTCATCTCCCATCACCCCTACACTTTGTACAGGCAACAAAATAGTGCCCGCTTGCCATACCTGATGGTATAATCCACTATCGCGTAAAGCTTGAATATAGATAGCATCTGCCGCTTGCAACAATTGTACTTTATCTAAAGAAACAGCCCCAAGAATCCGAATCCCTAAGCCCGGCCCAGGAAAGGGATGACGAGCTATAAAGATTTCGTCTAAACCCAATTCACGTCCTACTTTTCTCACTTCATCTTTAAAAAGAAATCGCAAAGGTTCTACTAAGGCCATGTGCATTATTTCAGGCAATCCGCCAACATTATGATGCGACTTAATGGTGGCTGATGGACCATGAACTGATACAGATTCTATCACATCGGGATAGATGGTACCTTGACCTAAAAAACTTACATTTTGAATGGCTATTGCTTCATCGTGGAATACGTCAATAAAGAGCTTACCAATGATTTTGCGTTTTGTTTCCGGATCGGTAACACCGGCTAATTCTTGGTAAAATTTTTCTTTGGCATCAACCCCTTTAACATTTAAACCCAGATGCTGATACCCTTCCATCACTTGCTCAAATTCATTTTTTCGAAGCAACCCATTGTCCACAAAAATGCAATACAGCCTACTGCCAATAGCTCTATGAATAAGCGTTGCTGCAACGGTAGAATCCACGCCACCACTTAATGCCATAACAACTTTTTTCTCACCAACTTCCGCTTGAATACGTGAAATAGTTTCTTGAATAAAAGTAGCTGGTGTCCAATCCTGACGACATCCGCAAACATCCACCACAAAGTTTTTCAAAATCTGAGCTCCGTCCACACTATGCGTAACCTCTGGATGAAACTGTAAAGCATAAACCGGATTAGGCGCGTATGCTTCATGCGCCTTATATGCAGCAACAGGAATTGACTCTGTTTGGGCTAACACAGAAAAACCTTTAGGCAATGCCTGAATGGTATCTGCATGACTCATCCACACTTGTGAGCTTTCCGGTACTAACGTAAATATTTTGTCGTGTCCTTGTAAATGCAAGTGTGCACGTCCATATTCCCGATGACTTGATTTAGCTACTTCACCTCCCGATTGCTGAGCGATCAACTGTGCGCCATAACACAAACCCATGACAGGGAGCTTTTGTGCTAAAGCCTGTACGTCCGGCTTGGGAGCTTGTGGATCATTGACAGAAAAAGGACTACCGGAAAGTATAATTCCCTTCAAGGAAGGTTCAAAATTAACCGGCTTCGTGCAGGGTTGAATTTCACAATAGACATTCAGCTCGCGAATTCTACGGGCAATTAATTGTGTGAATTGCGAACCAAAATCGAGAATTAGTATCTTATCGTTCATTAGATAATGACGAAATAAAGCGTTTAGTAAAAAAAATTATGCTTGTGCTGCCGGTGAACCAAAGTTGAACGGCATATTTACTTGTTCTTGGTCTTTTATGACACCATGTTGCGCTTCAAAACGCTTCACATTCTCTACCAAAGCACGCATCAAACGTTTAGCATGAACGGGAGTCATAACAATGCGAGATTTCACCTTTGCCTTTGGCACATTCGGCATTACGTTTACAAAGTCAAGTACAAACTCTGCAAAAGAATGGGTAATGATAGCCAGATTAGCATATTCTCCATCGGCAGTTTGCTCTGACAGTTCAATATTCAATTGCTGTTCGGGGTTTTGTTGATCCTGTTGCATGTTTAATTTTTTTAGGCTGCGAAAATAACAATAAAGCCGAAAGGATTTTGTTTCAAATGAAAGGATTGACGGAAACCTCTTTTGTCCTTGTCTTTTTGAATTAGTTTTGCCTGCATGATGCGATTTTGTGTATTCTTGGTTTTTATTGTAATAATGGTCGCTTGTCGTCCTGATACATATACACCCAAACCACGCGGATATGCCAAGACAACATTTCCCGAGCACCAATATGTTTCTTTTAACGATGCTAACTTTCCTTATTCTTTTGAATATCCTGTTTATGCACGAGTCATAAAGGACACTTTATTTTTTGGGCAAAAACCTGAAAATCCTTATTGGCTAAACATTGACTTCCCAACAATTGGTGGAACTTTATACGTTTCCTACAAGCATATTTCGACACAACAACCCTTAAGTAAATTGATGGAAGATGCACATGAAATGTCATTCACGGTGCATAGTAAAAGAGCTGATTACATTGGCGATCGGGCTTTTCATTTTCCCCATCAGCATGTGTATGGTATCTTGTATGACGTAGGCGGAAATGCCGCTTCTGCTCATCAATTTATTGCTACGGATTCTGTTCGACACTTTATTCGTGGTGCTTTGTATTTTGATGTTAGCCCTAATGCAGACTCACTAAAGCCTGCCAACGATTTTTTAGAGCACGATATTGTGCATCTTTTAGAAACACTACGTTGGAAGAAATAACTGTTGTACAATCCGTTCAGACGCTTATTTTTGCGGCTCTTAAAAAAATAATCTTGACTAAAAACAGGTCTCATAGTTCAATGGATAGAATAGGAGTTTCCTAAACTCTAGATCCAAGTTCGATTCTTGGTGAGACCACTTTTCGTTTCAATTGTTCACAAAAAGATTCTGTTAAAAGCTTGCTTATTTACAATAGTCCACAAAATTCATTTCTCTACTTAATATAAAGCACAACAATTCAGGGTAATTTTAGCTGTCACTAATCCATATAAACAGCAATAAATCGAGCTAATGGAGCCATACGGGCTTTGTTCAGCATTAAAGTATCTCCCTTTACAGTATAATTATCCACCTTTTCTAATGTTTGTAAAAATGTAGTTTCCGTCTCCATATTGGGGCAAGCCATCATGGTAGCTCCCATCTGAGAAAGGTGAATACTATTGCCGCTTCCCAATTGATAAGTACCAAAAAAGGTATTGCAACCGCCGTTTCCATTAATTCGATGGTCTAAAGATCGAAAAGTTATTTGTGGTTCGTGCGTCCAACCTTCTTTCCAAATTATCGGGGTACCATTCAATTCTACTAACTTCCAATATTTTTCAGTTAACAAAGCTGAGTCGGAATGGGATGAATTTGAGTTGGATTTGTCGGTGATGGGTTTGTGATTCACACAAGCTGTATTTAGTGTAATGAAGAAAAGCCCGGTGATTGCTATAAGTTGTTTCATTTTTTCTCCTCTTGATTTTTTTAGCAGTACTAAAACAATGCCAATTCTGATTTATAATTAAAAAAAGCACCACGTATAGCTACGAGATGCTTTACTAAAAGAATATCTTTTTTAGGTAGGATTACATGTGTTGTTGAATCTTTTTGTCAAAGATATTTTTGGGTGCTGCTCCTACTTGTTTATCTACAACTTGTCCGTTTTTAATGAACAAAACAGCAGGGATAGAAGTGATACCATAGTTGATGGAAAGTTGTGGATTTTCATCAACATTTACTTTGCCAATGTTCACTTTTCCATCGTATTCTTTAGCTAAGGTTTCAATAGTTGGGCCTAAGGCCAAGCAAGGTCCGCACCAAGGAGCCCAAAAGTCAATTACTGATAATTTGTCGGTTTTTAATACTTCCGAATCAAAGTTTGCGTCGGTGAAAACTGCAGCCATTTTTATGTTTATTTTATTGGTTTCAATGATTGAAGCACAAAGGTATGCTTGTTGTGCAAATTCCGACAAATAAGCAACCTAAATGCGGCTATAACCTTTCCACATATTGGGGATTTAAACAGTTGCTTTTGATTTAACCTTAACTTTTGCCTTTGTACAACTTACTTTTGCACATTATTTTTCTTTTTAAACATGGTAGAAAAAAAGTTAGGGATTCTGGGTGGCGGCCAATTGGGAGCCATGCTTATTCAGTCAGGCATTTCTTTAGGGCTGCCAATTTCAGTTTTGGAACTTGATCCTCAAGCACCTTGCCGGATGTATGCTACTCATTTTGAAGTAGGCGATCCGCTAAATTATGATGATGTAATGCGTTTTGGAGACAGTGTAGATGTGCTAACCATTGAAAAAGAAGCAGTCAACGTTAAAGCCTTATACGATCTGAGAGAAAAAGGGAAATCCATATTTCCATCTCCGGAAATGATAGGAATGGTTCAGGACAAGTGGAAACAAAAGCAATTTTTAGAATCAAAAGGTATTCCAGTTGTGCCAGGCATTTTTGTAAAAGACAGAAACGAATTGCGCAACCTCAAAGTCTCATTTCCCCTTTGTTTAAAACTTTGCAGAGATGGATATGATGGGCGGGGTGTAATGGTTTTGCGTCAAGCACAAGACATCAATGAGGCATTTGATGCTGAATGTGTTGTTGAACAATTTGTGTCGATTGCAGAGGAAATATCGGTGATAGTGGCAAGAAATGAAACCGGAGAAATCAAACTTTTTGATGCGGTAAGTATGATTTTTGATAGTGCAAACAACATCCTAGATTACCAATTAAGTCCGGCAAAAATTTCTCCCTCCGTCGCCGAAAAAGCGAAATCATTGGCTATTGAAGTAGCTCATTCCACTAACCTTGTTGGCATTGTGGCTGTTGAAATGTTTGTATTGCAAGATGGATCTGTATTGGTCAACGAATTAGCACCTCGCCCACACAATAGTGGTCACCATTCTATTGAAGCGTGCCTGACCTCTCAATACGAACAAGTATTACGTGCGGTGTTGGGCCTGCCGCTTGGCGATCCATCTACCCTATCACCCAGTGCTATGGTCAATGTTCTAGGAAAAGCAGATATTGGCAGTAATTTAGCAGAACAGTTGCGTTCCATCCTTTCAATAAAAAATGTACACATTCACTGGTATGGGAAGAAAGAACGAAAGGGTCGAAAATTAGGGCATATCACTATACTTGATCAAACCATAGAAGCAGCATTGGTAAAAGCAACTACTATAAAAAACATTTTAAACAACTAATAGAAAAATGAGACAACCTGTTGTAGGAATCATTATGGGCAGCAGCTCGGATGCACCGGTGATGCAGCCGGCAAAAAAAATTTTAGAGGAGTTTGGTCTTGTTGTAGAATTTCAGGTTGTTTCGGCACATCGTAGCCCTCAGTTAATGTATGATTATGCCCAAGAAGCATCAGCACGTGGATTGAAAGTAATCATTGCCGGAGCCGGTGGTGCTGCACATCTTCCAGGGATGGTCGCAGCAATCACAACTTTGCCGGTGATCGGAGTACCCGTAAAATCTAGCAACTCGATTGATGGTTGGGATTCGCTTTTGAGCATTGTACAAATGCCTAATGGTGTGCCAGTGGCTACAGTAGCCATCAATGCAGCATACAATGCGGGCTTACTTGCCGTTCAAATACTGGCTACGCACAGTAAAGAATTAAGTCAGAAGTTGCATGAATACAAACTATCCAATTTAGAAAAGGTAAAAGAGATGCAGCGCTCCCTTACGAATCTTTAGACTTTCTTCAAAAGACTTGAGAAGTTTAGATTTTTATGTGTCCCCAATTCTCTCCCGATTTGATGCGATAGAGCTGCATTTCGCTTATACCAAACTGTTTGGCTAACATCTTCATTCGGGTTTTTCGTTCGGGGTTGGCAAGTGCTCTTTTAATCATGATAACCTTAGTAGAAGACAGCTTGTGTCCATCACGCAACTTGTTATACTCGACTAATTTTTGTTTAGCCTCTTGCACTTTAGGACTTGTTTTTTGATGCGCCAACATTTCAGCCTTAGTTGCCCATTTGAGGTTCATCATTTGATCGTTTTGCATATTATGGTCTAAATGCAACACGTAACGATGATCATCCGAAGGTTTTACTAAAAACTGTTCGGCAACCATGCGATAGAAAAATTTATGACGATGCTTTTGTAGCCCTTCTTCTCGAATTTTATACCGAAAGATTCTATAGCCTTCAATAATACCCCCATTCAGCAATCTGCCATCTTCAACATGTTGGACAAAGCTGATGAGCCGCCCAAAGTTTGAGATAGCATAACGGAGTTTCAATGAACCGTCAAGAGTAATTTCTCGAAATTCTTCCGAGGGAAAAATTCGCAACATAATATGTAAGTAGTTTTAGTCATTCTCTTCCTTGGCAGTACATCATACTAACGCCGGAACTTTCTTATTAATACAAATATTGGCAACGCAAGAGGGCAGGAAATAATAAAGTGCTTCACCGATGTAAAGTTAAAAATAATTTTTTTAAAAAAAGCAAGCAAATTCGGTAATACCGACTAATATTTTTTTCTAAAATCGCCCCGTTTCCAAGCATCGAAAAACTCCGCCCAAGCCAAAGGGTTAAAAATATTCATCGGTGGTCGCTGACCATAATAGACAGCTTGTTGCTGCTGGATATTTTGATAAGCAGATTGGTTTTCGGCCCCATCTTTCGGCAACAGATAAGCTAAGGCTCGCAAGGTCAACACATCCGTATTTTTACGAGCTACTTCATATTGGTCATCCGGAATTTGTCCGTATTTGAAGGCATAGTCAAATGCTTCTCGTGATGGATATGGACGAATAATTGTTTCTGGCAAATAAAAGGTATCCTGTACCATTAATTGAATCAAACTGGCTTGCTGACCGGTAATATTTTTGGGAACCACATACTCTTTCGAACGATACCCAAGCGCTGAAAATTGTAACGTATCTCCTTTGTAAACGACAATAGAAAATACACCTTGATTGCTTGCTGCTACACCTCTATTTTTATTTTTCACCAACACAATTGCACCTGGCACACCTCGCAAACTATCTGCTGTCATGGCTATTCCATTTATCTGCACAATATTATCAAATGCTGTCTGCCCCCATAAGGTGCACGACAAGAGTACCAAACACACAAATAGACTTCCGAATTTATTCACCATGAAAAAGCTAAAATTTTTGATTGTTCTTTCAACCGCAAAGTAACACATCAATAGCGTATTTTTGCACCGCATTTCTAAGCAAATTAACAAAGAAATATGATAACGAAAGAAGCGGTGCTGGCGGCTCTCAGTAATGTTCAAGAGCCTGATCTGGGCAAAGATTTAGTTACGCTCAATATGGTGCAAGATATTGTCATTGATGAAAAAAACATTGCCTTTACAGTTGTATTGACTACACCTGCTTGTCCATTAAAAGAAATGATAGAACAAGCATGTCTAAATGCCATCAAATTGTTGGTAGATAAGGAAGCTAAAGTCAATATCAATATGACCGCACGCACTACAAGCAACCGGAAAGACCGGAAAGACGTGTTACCGGGCGTTAAAAATATTATTGCTGTTGTATCGGGAAAAGGTGGTGTTGGTAAAAGTACAGTAGCTACCAATCTTGCATTAGGTCTTGCACAAGGCGGAGCCAAAGTTGGCTTGTTAGATGCCGATATCTATGGACCTTCTATTCCCATGATGCTCGGCATTCGTAATGAACGTCCTATGATGACAACAATTGAAGGAAAGGGAATGATTGTACCTATTGAGCGTTATGGAATAAAGGCGATGTCTATTGGCTTATTAGTGGACGAAAAACAAGCAGTGATTTGGCGAGGACCTCAAGCCAGTTCTGCCTTGAAGCAATTTATTGGCGATGTCTATTGGCAAGAGTTAGACTATTTAGTCATTGACATGCCTCCCGGAACCGGCGACATACATCTTACCCTTGTACAAACCGTTCCCGTAACCGGTGCAATTGTTGTTTCTACCCCTCAAGCTGTTGCCGCTGCCGATGCCAAAAAAGCTATCATGATGCTAAAGCAACAACAGATCAATGTCCCAATTTTAGGTGTGGTTGAAAATATGTCTTACTTCACTCCGGCAGAACTTCCTAATAACAAATACTACATCTTTGGAAAAGGTGGTGCGGCCTTAATGGCTGAGCAGTTTGATTTATCATTCTTAGGTGAAGTTCCTATTGTACAGAGCATTCAAGAAGGCGGTGACCGAGGTATTCCGGCAGTTGTGGACGACGAGCCGGTTTCTCGAAATGCCTTTTTAGACCTTGCAGGAGCCGTAGCTCGTGCTGTTTCTATTCGTAATGCTGCACTTCAACCCACACAAGTAGTAGAAATGAACTAAAGTCTTTGACTTGACTCTATAAATGATTGAGGATTTTATCAACCAATTTAAATACTATATCGAAATTAACAAGTGGCTAAATGGTTCTATTTGAATCCATCAAACCACTTGTTCTTCAAGTATGCCCCCCATCACTCCTTCAAAAACCGAATGGTTTGCTCGCCTATTTTGAGCAGATATGCACCGGAGGATAAGGTTTTGATGTCTATCTCACCATTGGAATCTGTGTTGCCTTGCAGCACCGTTTTGCCACTTATATCATACACCATAAACCTCCCACTTGGCTGCTCGCTAAAGTGCAAGGTACCTTTCGATGGATTGGGAAAAACCGTAAATGGCTTCAGCTTGTTAGGGTCGTTGACAGATAGGGAATAGCCGTTGAAGCCGATTAAAAATAAAAAGGACCTACTATAAAATGAATTTTGATTAATTACATGCTCCAATGTGTCCATATATAATTGAACCATATAACTCCCAATTGAATCCGGAAGTATTGCATAATAATTAAAATTAAATTTTCCATTATATGGTTTATATGTATAATCCCATTCTCTTGCTAATAATATAGTCAAATTTTGCTGTGTGTCATTGGGTAAGGGTTGCATGTCGTATTGATAAGGAACTGGAAGATGAAACTTCAACCATTGACCCGCCCACCAATTGGACTTTAAAGTATATAGACTATCGTAGTAAACCGTCTTTTGTGACGCAACCATTGAATCCACTAATGGA
>JAFDXP010000004.1 GCA_018267875.1 Bacteroidota bacterium
CAAATCTATTTATAAACTCAACATCAACAGCCAATGGAAACTATCTGAAATCACAACCAAAAATGCAGACCTGTTCAAAAAACTAAAAATAGACTACCTAATTTAGCGGAGTTAGGGTTTAAACAATGCGTAAACTTTCTATTTCTGATTGATGATACAAAGATCAGGCGTTGCGTCTGTTGGGGCAAGAAAGCATAAGGGCTTTCTTGCTGGCTTTGTAAGCAATTAGTGATCCGTTTACTGTTTTTAAGAAGGGGAAAGTGTAAGCTGTAAGTTGAGAATGAAAGCTGTACCTTAGGCGGTAAATCCAAATAGGGAAGTGAGCTATCCAAATCATACAAATGTTGCCATGCTATGGCTTTGCTTTTTGGTATTGCTTAGTATTTGCCTAATCAGTTTATTACTTGGCATAGGTTTTAACTATCAAACAACCGCTTCTGATTCTTTGATACATCCAGAGTTATGGATGGTTGGGTTGTGGGCTACATTGGGTGCTACCATCTATTGTTTTATGCGTGGGCTTTGGTTCTTAGTTGTTGAAAAAAATTTTGGAGGCAAAGAAAGAGGCTATCAATGTGCTGTGATTTTGGTAGCACCACTTGTAGCATTATTGCTTTTTGCCGCCTTTCATTTTTGTTATACAAATGACAAAGTAGATAGTGGTTTTGCTTTGATGTTTTTTTTGTCCGGCTTATTGACAGGTCATTTCATTTCTATTTTCCATGTTTTTGTTCGACCAACAAATCCATTACCTGTTCTTGCTCACGCCTCAGATATAACCCCATTTATTGAAACTGATCATAATTATTATGGATTTCAAATTCCGGTATCCTTAACTATAAAACTTTCGTTAGATAGTGCTGGGCTATTTGAAGAGGACATCAAGCAAATACAAAACCAACGTTTCTGGAACGCCTCCGTAAATTTACAACCAAATGAGGGCGGACATGTTCTTCATGCTATTCGAAATGGAGAAATATTTCTTTTTTCAGAAGTAGATCCAGGAAGCTACACGCTCCGTGCAGCACAATCTACACGTCTTTCACACGGTATTTTAAATCTATTTTCAGAACAAAAAGTAGAAGTAAACGAAGCACCTAACAAAGTCATTTCTATTGCACTGAAAAAACTCGAACTCTAATTGCATACCTACTCCAACTAAAGGTTCTAAAACTTTATTTTTTGTTTCCTTATTTCTAAATTTAGAAAGTGTTTTTCAAAGAAACAATCCTAAGTATTAACGAGTTTGACTTTCCTTCTTACAAATACCAATAAGCTGCCAATTGTGCTAAAAAACCAACGATATATCCCAACCAAATCTGTGGTGGACGATGGGCAGATAATATCAATCGAGCAGTACCTATCAGACCGGCAATGACAATGGCAACAAAAAAAGGCAACATCATGTTTACCTTACTTACCAGCATCAAAACCATCATGATGCCTAACATGCCGCCAGCTGCTGCGGTGTGCATACTAACTTTAAAAAATATATTGATCATAAACACACCGATCAACCCCCAAAAGCACCCTAAAGTCAAAACATGAACTACTAAGGGATAATTTAGGTTCTTGACAACTTGATTCATCCAGAAATAGAAAATCATGGTTCCTATCAAAGGAATAATTCGATCCCTTGTATCGTGGAGTTTTATGCTTTCTATAAATCCCAGTGCTTTAAGCAACACTACTACCAATACGGGAAATAGCACTGTGTTTAAAAGAAACTGAATGACATCTAATGAAAACTTTTCCGGCGTGTGACCCGCAAAACTTGCAGGAGACAAATAATACAGTAACACAAACATAGCAACCGGCATAAACACCGGATGGAAAACATAACTGATTACGTTTGCTAAAAAACGTAAAACCTTTGAAGGCTGTTTGGCAGATACTTGATCCATGAATTTGATAAAATTGAGCGCGAAGGTAATTAATGGTTTTGGCCAATACTTTATTCGCTTAGGTTTTGGCTGAGCCACTTGCCCATTTCTGCTAATGGCATTTCTTTTCTTTTTGCATAATCTTCTAACTGATCTGGCAATATCTTACCTACACCAAAATAATTACTTTGCGGATGAGAAAAATACCATCCGCAAACAGAGGAAGCCGGATACATTGCCAGATGATCAGTAAGCACAATGCCGGCACGCTTCGTAGCATTTAATAGTGAAAAAAGCTTGTGTTTTTCCGTATGATCCGGACAAGCCGGATAACCGGGAGCAGGACGGATGCCACGATATTTTTCAGCAATTAATTCTTCCTTACTTAAATTCTCATTTGAAGCATATCCCCAAAATTCAGTTCGTGTGCGATGATGTAACAACTCTGCAAATGCCTCGGCAAGACGATCTGCCATAGCTTGCAACATGATTTTGTTATAGTCATCATGCTCTTTGATAAAGCCTTCCAAATAGGGCTCAATCCCATGAATGGAAACAGCAAACGCCCCTAAATAATCCCCTGTAATTGGGCTAATAAAATCGGCTAAAGAAAAACTGGGTTGTCCGACCGCTTTTTTAATTTGTTGTCTAAGATGCTCTAACTGTTTCAGCTTGTTTCCCTGCTCATCATATACCACTAAGGTGTCACTATCTGTTTTTCTCACATTCCAAAAACCAATCACTCCGTGAGCATGTAGCCATTTTTCTGAAATAATTTTGTCGAGTAAAGCATTAGCATCATCATATAATTTCTTAGCCTCTGCGCCTACAAATTGATCTTGAAAAATGTCAGGAAATTTTCCACTCATTTCCCATGCAATAAAAAAGGGTGACCAATCAATAAATTGTCGAATCTCTTTCAGATCATAATCATCAAATTGCTGAACACCCATCCGGTTTGGCTTTGGTGGAATATAACCATCCCATTGAATAGCTACAGAATGTTGTTTGGCATCAGCATAAGATAGATATTGCTTGATGTCTTTCTTTTTAGCAAAATCTTGCCTCAATTTTTGATATTCATCATCAGTTCGTTGTAAAAAAGAAGTTTTCTGATCTTTGTTTAGCAAGCTTCCAACTATGGATACACTTCTACTAGCATCTAATACATACACAACCCCTTGATCATATTCAGGTGCTATTTTTATTGCGGTATGTAAGCGAGAAGTAGTTGCACCGCCAATCAGCAAGGGCAATGTCATATTTCGTCGTTTCATTTCTTTAGCCACATGCACCATTTCGTCTAATGAAGGTGTGATAAGCCCACTTAGCCCTACCATGTCAGCCTTTTCTTGTATTGCAGCATCTAAAATTTTATCAGCAGGAACCATGACACCTAAATCAACGACATCATAACCATTGCACCCCAAAACGACACCTACAATGTTTTTTCCAATATCATGCACATCTCCTTTTACGGTAGCCATCAAGATTTTTGGTGCACCATTCATTTGTGTGTTAGGGTTTTTTTTCTTTTCTTCTTCAATAAATGGAGTAAGAATAGCTACACTCTTTTTCATGACACGTGCACTTTTCACTACTTGAGGTAAAAACATCTTTCCGCTTCCAAATAAATCACCCACCACATTCATCCCATCCATCAAAGGACCTTCAATCACATCTAAAGGCTTGGAGTATTTCAATCGTGCTTCTTCTGTATCAATTTCAATAAATTCGGTAATGCCGTTTACCAGAGCATGTTTCAACCTTTCCTCAACAGTATAATTTCGCCAAGCTTCATCCTTTTTTTCCTCTTTTCCTTTAGCCTTAACTGTTTCTGCAAAAGTTACTAATCGCTCCGTTGCATCGGATCTTTTATTCATTACAACATCTTCACAGAGTTCTCGAAGTTGTGGTTCAATTTCATCATAAACTTGTAGTTGACCTGCGTTTACAATTCCCATATCCATTCCTGCTGCAATAGCATGATAAAGAAAGACAGCATGAATCGCTTCACGCACCGGATCGTTGCCTCGAAAAGAAAAAGATACATTACTCACACCGCCGCTCACCTTTGTCAGTGGCATCTTTTGTTTGATAATTCTAGTTGCTTCGATAAAGTCAACAGCATAATTATTATGCTCTTCAATACCAGTGGCAATTGCAAAAATATTGGGATCAAAAATGATATCTTGAGGTTGAAATCCAACCTGATGAGTAAGGATATCATAAGCTCGCTCACAAATGGTAACTCGTCTTTCTAATGTATCTGCTTGTCCATTTTCATCAAAGGCCATTACAATTACCGAGGCTCCAAAATTCTTACAAATAATAGCTTGTTCAATAAACTTGTCAATACCTTCTTTCATCGAGATAGAATTGACAATGCACTTACCCTGCACGCATTTCAGTCCCGCTTCTATGATAGAGAACTTAGAAGAATCAATCATGATCGGTATTTTGGCAATATCCGGCTCACTTTGCATCATGTTCAGGAAATCGGTGATAGCCTTTTCGCCGTCCAGCAATGCGTCATCCATGTTGACATCAAGGATCTGAGCACCACCTTCTACTTGTTGACGAGCAACAGAAAGTGCTTCTTCAAATTTATTTTCACGAATGAGGCGTGCAAATTTTTTGGATCCAGTAACATTAGTTCGTTCTCCAACATTGATGAAGTTACTCTCCGGTCGCACCACAAGCGGCTCTAACCCACTTAACCGAAGGAAAGGAAAAATGATAGACATGTGTATAATCTTGCTTAAACAGAAAGAACAAAGATACACTGCTCAAAAACACTATTCTGAGTAACACCGGTTTTCACTCATTTTGATACCATTTTACTGGAATAATCTATTGATTGACTAAGGTCAGAAATTGTTCTTCAGAAAGAATGCTTATAGTTGTCAGTTTTTTTGCCTTTTCCAATTTTGAACCTGCATCCGTGCCTACTATCAAATAATTGAGTTTACTGCTAACGCTTGTAGCAATTTTTCCTCCTAATTTTTCAACTATTGCCTCTGCTTCGCTTCGTTTCAATTGGCTCAAGGTGCCGGTAAACAAAAATGTCTTTCCACTGAAAGTACCTGAAAAGCCTTCTGATCCTTGCTTTTGACTTTTAGTATTTAATCCTGCCTCTATAAGAGATTGAATGATAGTTCTATTTTCTACTAAGGCAAAAAAATCGAAAACCGATGCTGCTACCTTAGGTCCTACATCGTCGAGAGGTAAATAGTTTTCTAATGGCCAAGAATAAAAATCTGAAATTTCAGATACAGCTTGAGCAAGTGTTTTTGCCATAGTTTCACCAACTTGTCGAATACCAAGTCCAAAGATTAAACGATGAAGGGGTTGTGCTTTTGAGGCTTCAATTGCTTGTTGTAAATTATTAATTGACTTATCTCCAAATCCTTCTAATGCACCAACTCGATTCCAGTCAATTCGATACAAACCGGGGATGTCTTTAACAATACCTAAGTCATAAAACTTTTTAACGTTGCTAATACCCATTCCGCGAATATCCATAGCATCCTTACTACAAAAATGTGTTAATCGCTCCACTACTTGCGAAGGGCATGAAATATTGATACAACGCCAAACGGCTTCATCTTCTGGCTTTTCTAACAACTCACCACAATCGGGACAATGCGTTGGAAAAACAATCGGGCTCTCGCTACCCGTTCGCATTTCAGGTAATGCCTTAACTATATACGGGATAACATCACCTGCGCGTTCCACCAACACTATATCGCCAATATGTAAATCCTTTTCTCTGACTACATCCTCATTGAAAAGGGAAACGGAACTAACCATAACTCCACCAATGGCAACGGGATTTATTTTAGCAACTGGCGTAACGGATCCTGTTCGTCCGACTTGAAACTCTACTCGTAGTAATTGACTGGTTGCCTGTCGTGCTTTGAATTTAAAAGCAACTGCCCAACGCGGATGATGAGAGGTCATGCCCATTTTTTCTTGCAAGGCAATGGCGTTTACCTTTATCACTAAGCCATCTACTTCATAGGGTAAATGATCTCTTCTTGCTTCAAAATCATGGCAAAACTGAATGACTTCATCTATGTGTCGAAACTTCTTCATTTCGTTAATTGGTGTCAGAAAGCCGTTTTGATGAAGCAAAAGAATAGTGTCATAGTGAGTTTGAAGGCTTTCTGGTAAATCCTTTCCCATTTTAAGGGCATAATAGCTTACATGATATAAGACTGCCGACAAACGACGTTTACTTACTTCATTGCTATCCAACATACGCAAGGTGCCGGATGCTGCATTGCGTGGGTTTGCCAAGGGTTGTAGTCCTTCAGAAATACGCTGTGAATTAAACTGTTCAAACACGTCTTTATGAATAATAGCTTCGCCCCGGATTTCAATTTGCTCAATATTAATTTCTGAAAAATTTGCCCGAAGTGGGATGGATCGTATCTGTTTAATATTAGGTGTTATTTCCTCACCCATAATTCCGTCGCCTCGAGTAGCACCACGTTGAAGCTGATTGTGGTCATAAATCAAGGAAATACTTGCCCCATCGTATTTTGGCTCTATGCAATATTCTATTTCATCCAGTCCCGAAAGTTCTTTACAACGCCTATCCCAATCTTTTAAATCGTCAGCATTATACGTATTGTCCAAGCTAAGCATGGGTACCAAATGCTTAACAGTTTGAAATTTTTCACTTATTCCTTGCGCTACTCTTTGTGTAGGGGAATCGGCTGTAACATAGTTGGGATAGTGTTCTTCAAGTTTTTGTAATGCTTTAAACAAGGTATCATATTCCACATCGGTAAAGACCGAATTGCTTAGAATATAATAGCGATAATCAGCGAAGTTGATCACCTCTTTTAACAGTTGAATATCCTCAATTTCAAAATGGCTCTTTTGCAAAAGTTGGATGCCATCAGCATATAGACCTTTTTCTTGCGCTTCTGAATACATTATGCTAAGATAGGATCAGCCGACTATATGCTCCCAAGCACCTGCACCTTCTCTTATTAATTCAGGTGTAGTTCCCGTACAATCAATTACGGTAGAAGGGATTGTGCCGCCGTGTCCGCCATCTATCACTACATCTACTAATTTCTCAAATCGATCATAAATAATTTCAGGATCTGTGTAGTATTCAATACCATCGTCCATAGGTAAAGACACACTCATTATGGGATGCCCCAACTCTTTTACGATAGCTTGTGTAATTGGATGATGCGGAACACGAATTCCGACAGTGTCCTTTTTACTTTTTAGCATTTTAGGAACTTGCTTACTGGCTTCTAAGATAAAAGTGTAAGCTCCGGGCAATGAGTTTCTAAGTGCACGAAACATGGGCGTACTCAAGCTTTTGGCATATTCACTTAAATGACTAAGGTCTGCACACACAAAGGAAAGTTGTGCCTTTTTAGGGTCAATATTTTTTATTTTACAAATTCTTTCAATGGCTTTTGCATTATAGATATCACAACCTAAACCATAAATAGTGTCTGTTGGATAAATGATGACACCTCCATCTCGAAGTGTTTCTGCTGCGATTTTTATGTTTCGTGGTTGCGGATTATCTGGATGTATAGGAAGTAGCATCTAATCTTATTTTTAGTTTATTTGATGAATAGCCAACAATGCTGCATTCAGTCGTTCTTCGGGTGATCCTTGTACGGTGTAAAATGGAACTCCACTGTTTACAACAATGTCTTGATACTGAGCAAAAAAATATAGTCGCATAGCAGCATCCGGATGTTCTCGTAACGGATCGTCTTGCCAAGGTATATCAATATCTGTCAATAAATATAGGTCGTATTTTCTTTTGGCAATCTGCTGTAATATCCAAGAATCACATCGATTGTATTTATGTTCACTCCAAACTTTTATGACGTATAAATCTGTGTCGCAAATGAGATATTGGTTTGCTTGCAACAACATGCTATCCTCACTCTGTAGTTGTCCCTGTGCAATAGTAATTAGATCCTGTTCAGCGTATTGATGAGGAAGTTGTTCTAAATAAGTGCGAGCAAATTCGGGAACAAAAATAGATTTGAGTGAGGTAGCCAACATATTGCTCAGCGTGCTTTTCCCTGTTGACTCAGGTCCGATAATCACTATTTTTTTACAGTCCGATATCATTTTTTTTAAGTTCTTTATTGAACCATTTATGCTGTATCCATTTGTTGACCTGGAAGTTGACCCACGCAGAACCAGCACCAACTAAAGCACCTGCTAAAACATCAGAAGGATAATGTGCACCAAGATGTATGCGTGAATAGCCTACCACCGCAGCCCATGTATAAGCAGGAACTACAACATACCATCGTCTGTATTGAAGACTAAGATTAGTAGCCGTTGCAAAAGCAATAGAGGCATGTCCGGAGGGAAAAGAAGGTGACGTTTCTTTGTCGTCGGGATTATATTGCGGATGAGCAATGTAAGGACGCTCTCTATGAATGGAATATTTCAATCCATAAGTGATAACGGTTGCCACAGCAAGCCCGCCAACGGTTTGCAGCGCATTTTGAATTTGCTGTGGATCTTTTAAAGCCAGACCACTCAAAGCTTGTGCTATAGGAACCGCTAAGGATAAAGGGTAAGTGCTTGCAGTGATTATTTTGGCTGTTCCGTCAAAGGAAGTATTTCTATGACCAAACCAGTCGTCGTATAACCTAAGATCAAGGCTTTGTGCAAAACAAGGTTGAGAAATAATAAGCAATAAAAGGAAGATGGAAAAATAATGTTTCATGTAATTTACTTGTGCACATTCATGAGCCTTCGCCAATTGACAAAGCCCAAAATGGCAATAATGAAAAGTATGAAAGTAAAGATAGCATACAAAGGAATTTGCTTGTGAAATTGAAGAGGTACTGCCAAAGCATTTGAGATATTGAGCAATATCCAATTTTCAATTTTTCGTCGTGCTAATAGCCACATGCCCGCCCATGCTGTAGAAGATACAAGGGCATCCCATATTGGCACATCGGAGGGTGTGAAACGACTCAACAAAAAGTATAAAATCCACCAACCGAAAATTACAATTACCAGGGTTATCAACCATTCTTTTTGATTAGCTTTTGAAATAGGGATTTCCTTTCCTTCTTGCTTCCAATTCCACCAACCATACACACTCATGATGAGGTAGTATAAGTTTAAAAATGCTTCGGCAAACAAGTGAACATTTGTCAAAACCAATATTGAACAACTGGTACTGATGATGCCGGCAGGATATAGTAAGATTTTGTTTCGCCAAGCAAGCAGCACTTGTATAAGCCCAAAAACTACAGCTATCCATTCCCAAACTGAAGTGATTTTTAATTGTTCGATTAGCGGATAAAAGATTTCTTGCATAGTATCTTGCGCAAAGTAAAAGATGACAATCAATTTTTGAAATAGCCTTAATTTTTCCCATTCAAGAATGGAAGTTCACAATAGCCGCCGAAACAACACACTGCTGATACTTGTATCTGCATTAGCCTTAGTGCATATAGTTTTTGAATGGAGAGAAACGGGTGATTTCCTCATTTATTTTCAAGCAAGCCAAGACTTATTGAGTGGCTATAATATTTTTACTCGACTGTACGGAACAGACTATGCACTTCCTTATTTTGGCAGCCCTACTCTTGCACTCTTACTTTCGCCTATCAGTTTTCTATCGTTCCCTATTGCTGCTGCATTATTCAAATTATTTTCCTTGTTGCTACTTTGGCGTATTTGGATTTTGCTGGAAAAGTTTTTAGACCTTTCTGTTTTCACACCCAAACAATATGTAACCTTTGTCGTTGCTTCATTTGTGGGAATGAGTTTCTTTTTATATCGAAATTTTCACCTTAACCAACTTACTATCTTTTTACTCTGGAGTTGTTTAGAAAGCGTTTTTCAAGCACGAAAAGATAGATGGCTACCGGCAGGATTTTTTTTAGCACTCGGCATTACGAGTAAAATACTACCTATTGCTTTTCTTCCATACTTTCTGTATCGAGCTTATTTTCGTGCAGCCGGTGGGGCAATCGTTTTCACGCTCTTGTTACTAATGTTGCCTGCTTTATTTTTTGATTGGAATCATTTTATTGACCTTTCATCAAGCTGGTGGCGATCTATCAACCCATCGAAGGGTATCAATGTACTTGACTATCAAACGGAAGATATCCATACTGTAGCGGCTTGGCTTTCTTCCTTATTATTACCCCATGTTGGACTTAAAGAAAACACACTCCCTATTTCTCGAAATATTGTCAGCCTTCCGCTACAAACAGTGATTTGGATTATACAAACCGTTCGTGTTGCTTTGATTTTATGTACTGTATATTTTTTGCGAATGCCCCCCTTTAAGCATGAAAAAAACAACTTGTTTACACTTTGGGAAGTTGGCTATATCTGCATGGTGATTCCTTTAGTTTTCCCTCAGCAACGCCTTTATGCTTTTATATTTTTTCTACCTGCTATCGTTTATCTCAATTATTTTTTCTTTTGTAGAAAAATTGTCGAAAAGCTTAACCGACAACGGTTTTCGGTATTGTTCTATGTTTATTTGGTTACTCTATTGAATTTTAACTTAGAGTTGATTGTGGGAAATTTTAGAGAATATTATTGGCATTTCAAGACGGTTACTTATGCGGCATTGTTACTGTTAGGGGTTTATGCACTGATGCATCCCAACCGATTAAAAACCAAAACAAACAGATGGAAGGAATAAAATATTTAGGAGTAATTTGGAAAATTGCACAAGACGTGTATTTTTGCAGTCCCAAAAGAAGGAAGGTGCGGTAGCTCAGTCGGTAGAGCAAAGGACTGAAAATCCTTGTGTCGGCGGTTCGATCCCGCCCCACACCACTTCCCAAAAAATCCTTGTGATTAATCACAAGGATTTTTTTTATTCCGAAAAGAGCGCCGTTCTATAATAGTTGAAGCAAAAATTTTATTGGCTAAAACAAGAATAGCTCAAATGATTTTGAGCTATTTCCGATTCAAAATTTTATCAGTCGAAGGTTATTATCCCTCTACAACTGTTTGTTCATACATAGGATGTTCAGATTGTCCATTACGTTTTTCTTGTGCTGCTTTGGCTGCTGCTACAAAGGCAACGAAAAGCGGATGCGGATTTTCTACCGTGCTTTTATATTCCGGGTGAAATTGCACGCCAATAAAAAATGGATGATCTTCAATTTCTATAATTTCTACTAATCCGGTTTTGGGGTTTTTCCCTACTGGAATCATGCCAGCTCTTTCATACATTTCAAGGTAATCATTATTGAATTCATAACGATGGCGATGACGTTCATTGATATGCGTAGTCCCATAGATAGTTGCCGCTTTAGAGCTTGCATTTAGTTCACAATCGTAAGAGCCAAGGCGCATGGTGCCGCCCATTTGGGTAATTTGCTTTTGGTCTTCCATCATACAAATTACGGCTTGATCCGTGTCTGCATTCATTTCCGTTGAGTGAGCCTTTTCTAAGCCCAATACATATCGGGCAAATTCTACACAAGCCATTTGCATTCCAAGGCAAATTCCAAAGAATGGAATTTTATTTTCTCTGGCAAATCGAATAGCTTCTATTTTACCCTCAATACCTCTGCTTCCAAATCCCGGTGCCACTAAAACAGCATCCAAGTTTTGCATTTTCTCAGCTGCATTTTCTACGGTCAAAAATTCTGAATGGATGTTTTTTACTTCAACCTTACATTCATTTACAGCACCTGCATGAATAAATGCTTCCAGAATGGATTTATAGGCATCTTGAAGTTCTACGTACTTGCCGATTAGTCCTATCGTTACCTTTGATTTGGGATATCGAAGCTTGTTTAAAAATTCTTTCCAACGAATGAGTTGCGGCTCTTCTCCTACGGGTAATCCAAATTTTTGAAGACTGATTACGTCCAACTTTTCACGCATCATTTCTAAGGGTACACTGTAAATCGTATCAGCATCTAAAGCTTCAATAACTGCATCTTGTGTTACGTTGCAAAACAAGGCAATCTTACGTTTTAGGTCTTTATAGAGCGGTTCTTCCGTACGGCAAACAAGGATATCGGGGTTTAATCCGTTTTCGCTCATCATTTTTACAGAGTGCTGTGTAGGCTTAGTTTTCAGCTCTTTTGCAGCTTTCAAATATGGAATGAGGGTTAGGTGGATAACAATACAATTTTGATCGCCTTTTTCCCATTTTAATTGACGAACTGCCTCAATGTAGGGCAAGCTTTCAATGTCGCCCACTGTGCCTCCCAATTCTGTAATTACAATGTCATACTGGTTGTTTTGCCCAAGCAATGTCATCCGACGTTTTATTTCATCGGTGATGTGTGGAATTACTTGAACTGTTTTTCCCAAATAGGCTCCTTCACGCTCTTTGTTTATCACGTATTGGTAGATGCGACCGGTGGTTACATTATTAGCTTGAGAAGTAAATGTGTTGAGATATCGCTCATAATGCCCCAAATCAAGGTCGGTTTCTGCTCCGTCTTCGGTTACATAACATTCTCCATGTTCATAAGGATTTAGTGTGCCAGGATCTACATTAATGTAAGGATCAAATTTTTGAATAGTAGTGCGGAAACCTCGTGCTTGTAGCAGTTTTGCTAATGAAGCAGCAATAATTCCTTTTCCAAGTGAAGATGTAACGCCTCCGGTTACAAAAATATATTTAGTCATAAACGCCTGTTGTTTGAAGACCGGCGCGCAGCTTGGAAATACCCAAAAATAAAAAAAAGGAAATGTTTAGCTGAAGCGGTCGTGCAAAGTTAAAATTTTGAGAGTAAACTTTTGAAAATAAAAAAGCCTTTAACAAAATCGTGGCAAGATGAGCGATATGATGGTTCCTACACCCTTTGTGGTGGTCATGCAAAAGGTGCCGTTGATTTCTTCAGCTCGTTGTTGCATATTACGTAAGCCGCCTCTGTGGATTATTTCAGCCTCATTAAACCCTTTTCCGTTATCCTGCACGGTGAGGTAGATGTGTTTCTCGTCAAAGGTCAAAGATAGATTGGCTTGTGTGCAGTCGGCATATTTAGAAAGGTTATTGACCGCCTCTTTGAAAATGAGGTACATATTGTTTTTCACCTCCATGGTAAGCGAGCAATCTATCTTTTCTTTGGGAAAATTGAACACATAGTCAATACCTTTTGCTTCTAATAGTGTGGTTGCATATTCTCTCATGCGACTCATCACCTCTTCAATGGTATCGTTTCCCGGACGAATGTTCCAAATAATATCGCTCATATTGTCCAACAAGCGTTGGCTTCGTTCGTTTATTTTTTCCAAAGAAGATTTTGTCTTCTTGTTGTTTTCGTGGTGCAGATTGACTTGTGCTGTGCGGCTTAAAATATTAATACTGCTAAGGGTGCTGCCAATGTCATCATGCAGATCGCGCGATAATCGAGTTCGTATTTGTTCTGCTTCTAATCGGCGACGAAGCCGAGATTGTTTTTTTACATAAAAGACCAAAAATATTAGCAGTACAGTGTTTATAATGAAGGCAATGGCAATGATTCTAAACTTTTGTTTTGCTGATTTTTCCAGAATATATTTTTTCTGTTCTGCATCCTTTGCCTTTCTCATCTCATATTCTACTCGCGCCAATTCAACCTGATCTTTTCCCTCTGATTGACTAAGAATTTGGCTGACACGTTGATAGTCTTTCAGATAATGGTAAGCTGCGGTATATTCTTTTTTATGTTCATAGTAATTGATAAAGGCTCCGTGTAGTAATAAGATAGTATTTGGTAAAAAATGTTGTTGACGATTCGTTTCGTTGAGTTTGTCTAATAATCCTTTTGCTTTCACCAACTTACCATTATCTATGAGTGTGTTACAATAAGCAGTAGCATAGTATAGCACATCATTGAACATAAAGCCCTGCTCTTCATTACGGTAAAATTCTAAAATTCGTTGAAGGCAACGGTCAATTGAATCTTCGTATTGCTGTTGCCCATTCGCATAGTTCAATATATAATAGCAAGCATCAACTTCTGTTTGGCTTTCGTCGTCATTGTATTGTTGAAAAGCATGTTGAATCTGCCTATACTTTTGAAGAGAATCTTTCTCTTTCAATATGAAAAATATATTCACCAACATACCCGAGTTTTCAATCTTTTCTACTTCTCCCGGCGAAACATGAAGTGCTTCCTTAAAATAATGTGCTGCTTTTTCATATTCCTTATAAACATGATAGTAAACCAACCCAATTCTTTTGTTTAATAATCCTTGCCCGTAAGCGTCATTTAAGGCTTTAAATCGCTCTAATTGATTTAAGAAACGGGGCAACGCAACTACATTATTTCCTAACTTACTCAAACGACGAGTCGGTAAATATTCGGCATAGACTTCCAACCAATTACTATGGTTTTCTTTTGCTAAATGACTAATGCCTTGGTAAAGGCTTTTTAGATACTGTTCGTTTGCGTTGCTGTCTGATTTATTTTTTGTTTCCGGCACAGCAATGCTGGCATAAAAAAAGGCTTGGTAAACGATGCGTGGCAGATGTTTTACCAAAACAGGTTTTTTAAACTCTGCTAAAATTCTTTTACAATTTGTAGTGTCGCTTATAGACGAAAAATAATCTATACTGTCTATTTGATGCCATAAATACGCCGTATCTATCGATACAGCAGGGGTGCTAGCATTATTATCAGTATGACGCGACTTGCACCCTATTAAAAACAACAAAAATAGTACGTATAAAGTCAATTGGTGGAGCCGCATTGTTTTTTAGGTGTTACAGCTTGTTTTGAATTGCCTTTGCTACTGCTTCACTCTTTGAATTGACGTGTAGTTTGGTATAGACGTTCTTGATGTGAAAACGGAGGGTTTCCATTCCAATATTCATTTCGCTTGCCGCCATTTTATAGCTATAACCTCTCACTAATAAAGAAAGCACATCATGTTCGCGTGGAGTTAGCGTTTGTAATTTATGAATTGGTTGAAATGGTTGTGAAAATAGTTTTAATACTTGTTTTGCAACAGATGGTGTCATCGGAGCACCACCGTTGTTTGCTTCGCGAATGGCTTCCACAATTTTTTCGGGTGGTGTGCGCTTTAACAAATATCCACTGGCACCATGGCAAATTGCCTGAAACACGCGCTCGTTATCATCAAAGACAGTGAGCATCAGCACACAGACCTCGTTGCCTGCTGCACGTAGGTTACGCAAGCTCTGTAGTCCATTCTCCATAGGCATATCTATATCCATCAGCACCACATCGGGTTGATGATATCCTACATTTTTGACCACTTGCTTACCATTATTGTACACCGCAACTAATTCTATTCCATTAGCCGCCTGCAATAACTCTTGGAGGCTATCTACAAAATCGGGGTTGTCTTCAAATAGCAAAACACGTATCATCTGTTTTTAATTTTTTTTAGAGAATAACGCCTGTAACCATTATTAATTTTTACCTATAACCTCATTAAAAATAATTCAAAATAATGGAGATTAAGCCTTCTCCCAAACATTCGCTATTCATTATTGAAATACACATTATACCCATCTTACTACAAGGCAAATAAAAACCAAAGATTCCGCACTTTATGATACACTTCTATACCGATGGCAAAATATCCTTGGTTTTAGTTTATATTAAGTTGTAACTATTTTCAAATTTGAAAAACTGTTACAAAATATTGCTCCATTATATTGGCTGTTCATCCATAAAAGTAGAATAACAAACATTATGAGGAGCAATATTTCTGTAATCTTTCATCTCAAAGGGGTATGTAAGTTTTAAGTTATTGCAACAAAATAAATCCTGACTTTAAGGGTGTTTTAGCCGATTGTAATTGATAAATATAGTTTGCAGACGCTAAGGTTGTAATGTCAATAGACTTGTTTTCTTGCAACTGATAATGACCTAATTTTTTGCCTTCTGTGCTGAAAATATCCAATGTCAATGTGCCGTTTTGGTCAAACACTGCTTGCGGTATCTGAGTTTGAATGGCAGAAGATGTTCTGAAAATATTTATTTTACTAAGGTATGGGTTTGCATCTTCAACTGATGTAGCAAGTGAAGCAAGATTTACTTCCCACATATCGGAGTACCAAGTGCCTGAATTTACTTCAAACCCTAATCCTGCATACGCTTTGCTGCCAGTTTGTGCGCTAATGCCAAATAGCCTATAACTGGCAGTATTCGCCATAGGGTAGCGAGTCCAACTGCTGCTGCTGGTGTCATAAATATAAATATGATTATGTTCTGCCAATGTTGGCGCATCCAAATCTATATTCATCAAAACAATTTTACCACCATAGTTTGCAGACCATGTACTGTACCCATCTACCACTGGTATATTGGCAGATGCAGGAAGAGGTGCTATAGCCGACCACGTTTGTGTAGAAAGATTGTACTTAAACACATCTGACCGATAGGTGCTTGCACTAGAGGATACACCTAATCCGAAATAGAGCTTATTTCCCAAAATTTGACAAAAGGAGCCATTGCGCGCGGTTCCTGAAAAATTAGGTTGGGCTGTCCAAGTATTGGTTGTTGGGTTGTATTTCCAAACATCTTTATATTCTACAAAACTTCCACTTTGCCCGCTTCCGCCACACACTAAGTAGCCTTCTCCATTCCACTCACCCAATCCCGACCAATACCGACCTGCTGCATTAAATCCTGCTTTTTGCACCCAAGTGTCGCTTGATGTATTATACATCCACCAATCACTTAAGCTGCTTGTGCCATCCCATCCAAAACCAGCATAAATTGTTCCGTTAATGACTACTGCACTCACATTGCGCCGTGCAGTAAAGGGAATATCATTTTTCTTCGTCCAAGTATTGGTAGTTGCTTCATATTGCCAAAAATCCTTGAACAGAACACCATTACTGTCTTGGCCTGCTCCTACATACACTTTGGTACCCAAGGCTACGCTCATCATTTTGTGCCGTGTTCCACCGGGGAAGTCCGCCTTTTTGGTGAATGTTTGGGCTTGTGCTGAGGCAGCAAAGAAAAGTATGCAAATGAATAAAATCCTTTTCATGTTGTTTAGTTTTTTTAAAGTGAATAATTTGATTAATCACAAAAATGCAAACACACAACTTGAATTAAAACCACATAAAAGGGGGGGGGTAAAACGATTGAGGTAAAAAATGTTGTTCTAAAATTCAACTATTCTTAATTATCAGAGGAGATCATAGTAAGAAAATAAGTCGAACGCAGGAGAAATTAAGAAACAAAACAGCCCTTATTTTGTTACGGATTTTATCTGCTAAAGTCTCTTTGTGCTTGGGCATAATCATCAGGCACTCCGATATCAATAAAGTAACCCTTGTTTTTTTGTCCAAAGAAATTTCCTTCTTGAACAAATGCTTCGAGATAATCTTTTTCGAATGAAAACTTTAGTGGTAGTGCTTTTTGAAAAAAGGTTTCTTTGTTAACTACATAAACACCACCATTAATTAATCCAACAGGCTTAAATTTCTTTTCTTCAAAAGATAAAATTCTATCTGACTCATCAACGGTTACCGACCCATATCTTTCAAATTGTCGCATCATTTTCAAAGCCAAAGTAGTGGAAGCTTTTTTCATCAGATGAAAGGCTAATAATCCTTTTAGATCTACATCAAAAAAAGTATCACCATTTAATACTACAATATTTTCAGAAACTGCGACAGTTGTGGCTTTGACAATTCCGCCACCGGTTCCTAATGGTTCATCTTCGACCACATAGTCTATTTCAAAACCTACATCTACATTTTTCAACCATGTAGTTACCACGTCATGTTTATAGCCTAAAGCAAGAATGGCGCGGGAACAATTTTGGCCTTTCAATTGATGGAGAATATAATACAGAAAGGGTTTACCATTCACCAAAGCCATACACTTGGGAAAATCACCAATCGTATTTCGAAGACGAGTACCTAATCCGCCGGCTAAAACTATACACTCCATGTTGCTAATCCTCTTTCCGTAAATTGATAGGGGCGCAAGATTCCGCCAAACTGTTGAAGAGCCTCGCGAACGTGATAACTTGTTGTGTTCGGACAATAAAACATCATAAAACCTCCGCCGCCGGCACCGGTTATTTTTCCACCGGTAGCTCCATTTTTTAAAGCCGATTCATATATCTCATCCATGGTTGCATTGCTGATACCTTGAGCCATTTGTTTTTTATAGCGAAAGCCAAAATCAAGAATGGGTCCAATTTCATCAATGTTTCCTTTTAACAATGCTTCCTTCATCATTTGTGCTTGTTCTTTGAGGTGGTGCATTGCTTCAATAGAAGACTTTTGATTGTCAGTTACATTTTTTTGTTGCGCTTCAATAATGGTAGAAGAAAGTCTGCTAGTAGCCGTAAAATAGAGAAGCAGGTTGTTCTCTAACTCATATAGATATTTAGACTTAACACGCAAGGGGTTTACAATGACTTTATCATCTGCATAAAACTCCATAAAATTGACCCCGCCGAAAGTGGCTGCATATTGATCCTGTTTGCCACCTGCCATTTTCATCTCTATCCGCTCAATTTCATAAGCCGTATGTGCCATATCATATTCACCAAATGGTAGTTTAAGCCATTCGGCAAAAGCTCCAAGAATAGCCACCATTAAGGTTGACGATGTTCCGAGTCCGGAGCCGGCAGGTGCATCTACAAAGGTGGTAAGTCTAAATCCCTGAGATAGTTGTCCATATTCTTTCACCAGATGATTATACACTCCTTTTGCCAAATCGAGCTTGCCATTTAGGGGAAGCTGTGCTGCTAATTGCCACGTTTCCGATTCCTTTCTATCAATGGCCACAAGCTCTATGATAGGCTCGTTCAACAGTTCAATGCTGGCATAGGCATAAAGAGAAATCGTAGCATTTAATATAGCCCCGCCATACAAATCACAATAAGGGCTGACATCCGTGCCGCCACCTGCCAAACCAATGCGTAAAGGTGCTTTGCTTCGATAAATCATGGTTCAAAGAAACGATAATGCGTAACAAATTTTACTTTTCATTTTGATGCCATACCATGTAAAGTACAACACCCAGAAAACCACCAATGCCATCGGCAAGAATATCGCGTGGATCGAAGCTTCTTCCCAAAAAAGATAATTGACCTTGTAATAATTCAACACACCAGCCAGTAAGTATAGAAGACGCAAAAACAATCAAAGCAATCCAACTACTTTTTTTCTCAAAAGATAAAAGCCAGAGTAAAGAAAACAGTCCAAACAAAACGAAATGAACCCATTTGTCAATAAGCGGAATATGGACATCCGGAATATCTTTTGCAGGGAAAAGGCACAATAAAAAAATGAGTAAGGTCCAAAGAATAGCTAAGAACCTTACTCGTCTTTTATTTTGTAGCAGCGATCGAACCACAATATTCTATGGGGAAAAATTATCCTACTGACTTTTCATAAGATGCAGCATCCATAAGGGCGGCTACATCAGCAGGATTATCAAGTTCCATTTTAATCATCCAGCCCTTTCCATAAGGATCTTGGTTTACAAACTCAGGATTCCCTTCTAATGCTGCATTTAGTTCCATAATTTTTCCACTTACGGGTAAATACAGATCAGATACCGTTTTCACTGCTTCAACCGATCCAAAAATCTCATTTGCTTTTAACGATTGTCCGATGGTATTTACATCTACGAAAACGATATCGCCAAGTTCACGTTGCGCAAACTCGGTAATGCCAATGGTTGCTGTATTGCCTTCTACACTGATCCATTCATGATCAGCTGTGTAGCGAAGGTTGTCGGGAAATTGCATACTGTTGATTTGTGGGTAAAAATAAGCGAAATCATAGAAAATTAAAATCAGGAATTTCTTTTGAATAGCAACTATGCAAAATATTTTTGTTTCAGATTATGGTGTTCGAATTCAAGAACTTTGCCCACAACCTATTTTTCAATTCTACCAATGACCATTTCTGAAAAAACAAATGCTATTCGCAATCGTATGGATATAGCTGCTCAAAAAGCAAACAGAAATCCCAACGATATAAAGTTGATTCTGGCAACCAAAACGGTTGAACCGGAAGCTGTTCGAGAAGCTTTGATTTTTGAAAAGAATTTTGTGGCTGAAAATAAAGTTCAAGAGCTTTCTAGAAAAGCACCCCAACTAAAAGCGGACAAAGTTGAGTTTCATTTTATTGGGCATTTGCAATCCAATAAAGTTAAAGAGGTGTTGAAATATGCAGATTGCATTCAGTCGATAGATCGAATAGGATTGGTGGACATCCTTCATAAACAATTATCAGCAGAAGGTAGAATGCTAAACATTTTAATGCAAGTAAACACCTCTTACGAAGAAAGCAAGTTTGGCATAAGCCCCGAAGAAGCAGCAGCATTGGCAAGTTATATTTCTCAACATGAAACTTTGCGCCTTAACGGACTAATGACTATTGGAAAATTTGGCGGAACAAATAGCGAAACTCAAGCCTGCTTTCAACTTTTATGTGCTGTTCGGAATGAACTTGAAAGGCTAAACCTGCCCAATACACGGCTCACGGAACTGTCTATGGGCATGAGCGGAGATTTTGAATTGGCTATTGCAACAGGAAGCACAATGGTGCGTATCGGAACTGCTATTTTTGGAGAAAGGATCTATCCGGACAGCTATTATTGGGATGAAAGCAAGTAAACGCAACATCCAGATAGACTCAACCAATAACTGTTTAAAATTTCCATTTTCTTAACAGTATCAATAAAGGAAATCACGTACTTTTGCTTTTTATCATTTTAAGACGTGTTGCACTCAATATCATATCGTTATTGTATGCCTTGTTGCCCAACAAGGTTGAGTGCCATGCTTATGCCTATTCAAGTAGGTAAGGCTTTATATTCCTTAAGTTTTAAGGACTTTAAGACACTTCCACCCGGTTGTTGTTCATAAGATTCTTCCGGCAATTTCTTTTATTACATACTTATGAATGATTATCTGCTAAGCAGAAGTATGGTTTTACTTTAGAAAGGAACGTTTCTCAATCACATTTTCCCAAAAAGAGTTTTTTAATTTTTTAAACTAAATAATCATATCATGAACACAAACATCAAAAATCCCGTAGTTATTTCAGAAGAAGATTTTCAATTGTTGAAGGGCTACATCAATAGTGAAGCACGTAGTGAAGACGAAATGACATTAAGCGGAGAATTAAAACGTGCAGTAGTTGTGTCTAAAGATGCATTCCCAACTCATGCAGTACGAATCAATTCAAAAGTATCTGTTTTAGACATAACTACAGATCGTGTATTGGAATTTATGCTGGTGATGCCGGCACATGCAGATATGCAACGTAACAAAGTTTCAATTTTGACTCCTATGGGAGCTGCATTGATTGGATTTCGAAAAGGTGAAGAAGTGCAATGGACTTTACCTGGAGGACTAAAGCGTTTTCGCATTTTAGATGTAATCAATCAATCAGATGCGAACGGAACCAAAGCGACAGCATAGCATTTGAAGAAAATAAAAAGATCTAAGGGTATGATGAACAGTCAATACTCTTGGGTCTTTTCTTTTTTCCTGACTTGACCCCATACTTTATAGTAAATGAAATGATTATCAAAGCCTCACATTTTATACGATTTCAGTCAATAAATTTTGCTTACAAACCATCATCGTCAATCTATATTATACTTTACAAAAGTCATGAAGCTGTACAATATATATGTCAACTCGAAAAACAACCATCCGAAAAGGGTTCTAACTGTTTCGCAAAACAAAATGTTGTCGTTCCTTAAATTCGTCTTTAAAGAATAATAGCCCGACTTTAAATAAATCTATACTCATTCGAACAGATTGACTATCGCATACTTTTTGCCAAGCTTCGCTATGCTCTTTGCTATGGTGAACTCCAATTAGGGCAATAATATCATTGGGGCGAAGGAGTGGTTTATATTTTGACCATGCTCGTTGCCAATCTTCTGCATTGGGCAAATCAATTAAGTAAAGTTCCGGAGCCGGATATGTTGAAAATCGAGTAAAGTCAAAACGCTCTGTGCGAAGCTGAACATCGTTTTCGCCATTTTGCTGAATAGACAAAAATGTTTCTTGTTCGCCATCATTGTTAGTAATCCACAGAATATGTTGGCATCTAAAATGTGCAACGATTTTATTCACTAATTTTCTATGTCGTGTCGTGGCAAGCATTAAATGTGGAGCTACATTCTTTTTCTTCAATAGTGATTCCGTCAACTCATAGACAAAGGGAGAATGAACCCCATGGCGGTTTTTCGCATTTCGGCGATATTTGATGTATTGGGCTATTTGATGTGTACGACTCACAAACTCATTCTTTCTAACTGCTGAAATGAAAAGGCAAATGCGTGATTTTCATCTGACTTATGATGTTCTTCCCAAACTATTTTCCAATGGCTATGATCAAGTTCCGGGAAAAAAGCTGTTGCTTCTGGCACATTTGTATTTACTCTTGTAATATACAGTCTGTCGAGTTTATCCATAGTTTCAGAAAATATTGTTCCTCCACCTATAACAAAAGCTTCATCTACTTGCTCCTGTTCCAATCTTGATACTGCACTTTGCAAATTGTTAAATAATAAAACGCCTTCCGGAACATAAAAATCCTTATTGTTTGATACTACAATATTCAAACGACCGGGTAAGGGCTTGCCAAGAGAATCAAAAGTTTTTCGCCCCATCAATACTGGTTTCCCCAAAGTTTTTTTCTTAAAAAATTTCAAATCGAGTGGCAAATGCCAAGGCAATTCAGAGCCAACACCAATTGCATTATCAAGAGCAACAGCTACAATTCCGGAAAGTGTCATCAGTCAAATGTTTTATTTCTAAACAGCCACCGGTGCTTTGATCGGCGGATGGCATTGATAATTTTCAAGTGTAAAATCTTCAAAAGAAAATGAAAACAAATCCTTGACTTCAGGGTTAATTTTCAAGTTAGGTAAGGGATATGGTGAGCGCGACAACTGAAGTTCAGCTTGCTCAAAATGGTTGTTATATAAATGCACATCACCAAAAGTGTGTACAAATTCACCAACCTTCAAACAGCATACTTGTGCCATCATCAAAGTTAATAAAGCATAAGAAGCAATGTTAAAAGGCACTCCTAAAAAAACATCCGCACTACGCTGATATAATTGACAACTCAATTTGCCGTCCGCTACATAAAATTGAAATAAGGCATGGCAAGGGCTAAGTGCCATTTTAGGTAAATCGGCAACATTCCAAGCATTCACAATCATGCGCCTACTATCTGGATTAGTTTGAATTTGCTGCAACACGTCTTTGATCTGATCATAAGTCTTTCCATCTGCTCCTTGCCAACTACGCCATTGATGTCCATAAACCGGACCTAAGTTACCAGCTGCATCTGCCCATTCATCCCAAATACTTACACCATGATCTTTTAGATAGCCAATATTGGTGTCACCTTTCAAAAACCAAAGCAATTCATAAATGATAGATTTTAGGTGAAGCTTCTTTGTGGTCATCATCGGAAAACCATCTTGCAGATTAAAGCGCATTTGATATCCAAAAACGCTGCGCGTACCGGTTCCGGTTCGATCTGACTTATCAGAGCCATGATCCAAAATGTGCTTTAATAATTGTTGATATTGTTGCATGATTTCAATGTGAAATTCAAAAATGCAAAGTTAAGCACGTTCTCAAGGCAAACCTTTTGAAACAAAAAAACAAAATTATCTTGTACGTTGAAGTTACATACAATCATTGTTTTATCGAAAGCAAAACAAAATTTTTTAAAACAAAACAACCTGAAATTAAAAAAAGGAGAAGACCAACAATAAAAAAGATTTTTTGTTACTACGCATCCATCTAAATGAAAATCCTCTTTTAAAGCTTACTGTCATTCTACTTGGAGGGAGTTTATTGGTTTCGCCTACTTTTGAAATTCCAATATTTAAACTACAGAAAAAATTGTGAAAAAAATAGACATCCACACCCACATCATGCCTGAGCATATTCCTAACTATTTTCAAAAGTTTGGTTATGGCGAATTTATCCATTTAGAACATCATTGCCCCGGTTGTGCACGTATGATTAAGGGTGACAAAATTTTTCGAGAAGTAGATCAGAACTGCTGGGATCCTAATGCACGCCTAAAAGAAATGGATATGACCGTGGTAAACACACAAGTATTATCCACCATTCCTGTTTTGTTCAACTATTGGGCAAAGCCTGCTCATGGGCTGGAAACGTCTCGATTTTTTAACGACCATATTGCTCATTGTGTTTCGCTTCATCCTGACCGTTTTATCGGGTTAGGAACTGTTCCGATGCAAGATATTGACCTTGCTATTCAAGAAATGGAACGTTGTATAACTGAATTAAAATTGCCGGGATTAGAAATTGGATCTAACATCAATAACCAAAACCTTAGTGATCCTATTTTTGAGCCTTTTTGGCAAGCTGCAGAAGATTTGAATTGCGCCTTATTTGTTCACCCGTGGGAAATGATGGGCGAAGGGCTTATGCAGAAGTATTGGTTGCCTTGGTTAGTAGGTATGCCTGCTGAAACAGCCAGAGCTATTTCATCCTTAATTTTCAGTGGAGTATTTCATCGTCATCCGCGATTGCGTATTGCTTTTGCACATGGTGGTGGCAGTTTTCCTTTTACTATCGGTCGCATTCAGCATGGCTTTGATGTTCGTCCGGATTTGTGTGCCATAGACAACAATGAAAGCCCTAAAAGTTACCTTGGCAAGTTTTGGATTGATGCGCTTTTGCATGATTCGAAAGCCTTACAATATGTAGTAGATGTGATGGGGGAAAGCAAAGTCTGCATGGGTAGCGATTACCCCTTTCCTTTGGGCGAACATACACCGGGTAAACTCATTGAGGAAATGAACTCCTTTTCAGCAGAAACAAAAAACAAATTATTACATCAAAATGCAGCAGATTGGTTGAATATCAATTTATAAAATTGCGCTTCGTTTGATAACTTCACCATCGTGAAGCATATTGGATTTTCCCGTTTTTTCGCTTGGCTAACTACCCTATTGATGGGGTTAGGCATTGCTATTTCATCCAATGCTCAACGGTATCCTTTCTATAACCTAAGTATTGAAGATGGTTTGATTCAAACACAAATTCGAGGATTGGCTCAAGATAGCATCGGCAATTTATGGATTGCCACTATTGGTGGGCTTTCTCGTTTTGATGGTGTTTCGTTTCGCAATTATACCGTACGTGACGGGTTACCAACAAATGCTATCTTCTCCTTAGCTTTTGACAAGCATGGTATTTTATGGATTGCACACAATCGGGGAATTACAAAATTTGATGGTCGAATATTTACAGAAACACCCTGCAAAAACAAACCTGTTCTTCGCCTAAAAATTGCTCCAGATGGCTCTGTTTGGGGAATTTCTAAAGGTCATATACTTCGCTTACAAAACAACCAACTCAGCGATATTCCCATGCCTGATTCCGGTCAGTTTGCCTTTTGTGTCTTACCGGAAAAGGATACGCTTTGGATTGGCTCGAAAGGAAAATTAATGATTTACACTCGAAAGGGATGGGATAGTCTGCTGATTCCTCCTTCTCATACATTGTCAAACCAATTCTTAATTCACTTAATCGAGTAGGAAGTAAAGATAATCAGATTTCTATGTCGGATTATCTTTACTGTCCTCTCACACCACCGTGCGTACCGTTCGGTACACGGCGGTTTGTTAGAATAGATTAAGTTGGATTTCAA
>JAFDXP010000050.1 GCA_018267875.1 Bacteroidota bacterium
ATATCATCCATGTAAGGTGATTGCGGCACAACAGATGCCACATGAACATCGCTGTTGACGGGCAGCACAATCTGCGCTGTTGTGCGAATTGAGGAGCTAAAAAGGAGCATAGCTACCCCCCCCCCCACATCATAATGTGTTTTATTTTGTTATCCATATCGTTTATGCAGCTTGATTAGACAAACTTGCAAGCATAAAATTAAGAAAATCTTTAGGAGAAAAACAAATTTTTTGGGAAGTTTTATTTAGGACACCTCTAAAAAGCCGCATTTTCTTTTTCTGATTTTTTTTACTCAGTTAAAAAAAATGAGTGCAATTATTTTGGATTTTTGTGTATATTCCTATGTCATTGATATTCTGATAGTTAAAATTATGTTTTCTTTTTTTAAGACACACTTATCCCACCAATTGTATTTTTCTGAACTTTTTATAGGTTAAATTCATCAAGTCAACAACCTATTTAATGCGTTTGATTCCGATATTATAAATATGCATTCCATTCATACTATTTTCCATAAATCCAAAAATGTGTTCTAGTTGAGAACGAATCATTGAAATTTAGAGGTGTCCTTATAGTGCTCTAAGGTAATAATAATAACTTTTTTTGTTTCACCGTTTTTTATACCTTTGCACCGCTTTTTAACAATCGGACACTAAATTATTATATGTCGGGACAACTTAAAGAAGTTCGCAACCGTATTAAGTCAGTTACCTCTACACAGCAAATTACGAAAGCTATGAAAATGGTGAGTGCAGCCAAACTACGCCGTGCTCAAGATGCCATTACACAAATGCGTCCGTATGCCCAAAAGCTACAAGCCATGCTAAGTAACATTGTTAGCAGCGCATCAAGCGATATGGAGTTACCATTAGCTGAAGAGCGTCCAGCTGAGCGAATTTTACTTGTGCCTATAACCAGCGATCGTGGATTGGCAGGAGCCTACAATGCCAACATTATCAAAATGACACGCGAGATAATGAAGGAAAAATATGCTGCTCAACAAGCCAAAGGGCAAGTTACCATCCTGCCTATCGGCAAAAAGGGTTATGAATATTTTACTCGTTACGGATTTAAAGTAGTAGATAATTTCTGGTCTATTTTCTCAGACCTTAGCTTTGACCATGTTCGTCAAGCAGCAGACTACATTCAACTTTCGTTTTTGAATAAAGAATATGATCGGGTTGAATTAGTATATAGCCAGTTTAAAAATGCAGCAACACAAATTTTTGTGTCTGAACCATATCTCCCAATTCCTCGAATTGAAAATAAAGAGAGCGAAAAGCAATCAGATTTCATTTTCGAGCCGACAAAAGAAATTTTGCTGCAAGAGTTAATGCCCAAAATATTGAATACACAAGTTTTCAAAGCAGTGCTGGATGCCAACGCATCTGAACATGGCGCGAGAATGACCGCAATGGACAAGGCAAGTGAAAACGCCAATGAACTCCTTCGCAATTTGAAAATAACGTACAACCGTGCTCGTCAGGCAGCCATTACTACAGAACTTACTGAAATTGTAAGTGGTGCAGCCGCTTTGCAAGGTTAAGAATGAAAACGAAAAATTACACTACAACCGCTTCACCGATGTGCAGCGGTTTTTTTACTTTTAGGAAAATTTTTTTGACATGAGAATTATACTCTGGTTTGCGATTGGACTATTGATTTCCTCTACTGATTTATTGGCACAATCAACTGTTCAACGTTATTCCACTCCTCTTGCCGGTACTACCAATTTTTCAAAAATTGATGACAAATATGATGCTCATGTTTCCAACATGGAAGCCCCGGAACCGGATGGAGAAATGGATAAAATACTGCTGGAAAAAGTTAAAGAAGCATCTGCAAAAATGTTTCCTCGCACTCGAACAAAATTGGCAAATAAAGGAACAGCCGTTGCTGCTCCAATTGTATTGTTGAGCTATGAAGCTGATACCTTATCCGGTGTGCCGCCGGACAACTGTATGGCAGTTTCTAACAACGACAGAACCGTATCGGTGATGAACAATTCTATTGCTATTCAGAATGCACAAACCGGACAAATGTTACGCCGAAAATCGCTTTATCAATTTACGATCAATGTTGGGCTAAACAACACGCCAACTAACCAAAACAATTATCGCTACGATCCTAAGGTCATATATGATCCGGAAGCAGATCGCTTTATTTGTATAATATTAAACGGTCTGAACCAATATAGTCATGTGATAGTTGGTTTTTCCCAATCAAACAACCCCGACAGTACTTGGGCGTTCTATAAATTTACCGGCGACTTTAAAGGTGATACAACTTGGTTTGACTATCCTTCCATTGCTCTTACACACAATGAATTATTTTTTACCGGCAACCAAATAAAATATAGTACAAGTTGGCAAGCCGGATTTACCCAAACTGTAATCTATCAAGTTCGCAAATCAGATGGATATAATGCCCAGAATACGTTGAATTTTCAAATTTGGCAAAACACTGGATTTAATGGGCACAATATTCGAAATCTATATCCTGTTACCGGTGGAAATGCACTTTATGGACCGGAACAATATTTTCTTTCCAATAGAAACTTTGATGTGCAAAACGATACGGTATTTTTAGTTAAAATACCCGACACCATTGGCAGTGCAAACAATACCCTTACTGTTACACCTTTAATTTCTAATCTCAAATACGGTGTGCCACCCAATGGAAGGCAAAAAGATACGTTAACATTGGCAACCAACGATGGACGCGTATTAGGTGCCTATCGTACAACAAACGAAATTCAATTTACCAGCACTACTGTTCATCCGATAAGCGGCAGTGCTGCTGTATATTTTGGCATAATTTCCAACGTTGCCACAAGCCCAAGTTTACAAGCATCCTATTTTGGAATTGACTCACTCGATTTTGGCTATCCCAATCTTTCGTATTCCGGAAATTATGGAGGTAAAAACCACTCCATCCTTTCTTTCAATTTTACCGGACCTAAAACAAATGCCGGTTTGGGAGCTATTTATTATGATGGCAGCCAATTTTCTGACATGTTGGTAGTGAAAACAGGCGATACAAGCATCAACGTAATGGGTGGAAAAGTGCAACGATGGGGCGATTATATGGGAAACCAACCACAGTGGAACCATCCAGGTGTAGTATGGGTAAATGGGATTTTTGGAAGAAAAATGCAAGTTTATGGAAACTATATGGCTAAGCTACTTTCACCATTTGCCGTAGCCCTTCCAAACGACCCAAAAGCAGTGGCCAACAATGATTTTACGGTTTATCCCAATCCTTCTTTTGTGTATGTTCGATTAGAATTTTCGCTTACTAAAGAAGCCAATCTCAGTTTTTACATCAGCGATATGCAAGGCAAAAAAATTGATCGAATTTTGATGCAACATTGTGAGGAAGGTAAAAATATTTTACAATTCAACACCGCAAGTTTGCCTACCGGTGCATACCTGATTCACGCCTACAATGAGCATGGAAAAATAATGGTCTCGAAGAAATTTTTGAAGCAATAAGGAATATCAATTTCATGCGAATTGCGTTTAACATAAATCTTGCTTGGCGATCGCTTCGTAACAACCGTGTCAGAACTATGCTTACAGTGTCTATCATTGCCTTAGGGCTTTGGGCATTAATCGGCATTCTTACTTGCATTGAAGTGCTGAAAGCAAGTGTCAATAATAATTTTTCCAGCCTTGGTTCAAACTCTTTTCAAATAACTAATGAAACCTTAACCAACAAAAAGAAAAGGAGAGGAAATAATAGCAACACTACCGAAGCAAAACCCATCAAATATGAAGAAGCAAGAGCTTTTAAAGACCGCTTTGTGTTTCCGGCTATAGTTGGCATTTCTGTTTCCGGAACGTCCGTAGCAACAGTAAAAAAAGGATCAGAAAAAACAAATCCCAACATTCGAACCATAGGTATTGATGAGAACTATTTAAAGATCACGGACACCAAATTAGATGCCGGTCGCGACTTTTCAGATTATGAACTGTATTCCGGCGGTTATGTGTGCATACTAGGAAATGGTGTAGCCAAAAAACTGTTTAAACAAAAATACAAGTCTGCCATTGGCAGCACCGTGTCCATAGGTGATGTGAAATATAAAGTAGTAGGCGTTGCAGAAGAAAAGGGTGGCAGTATGTTTATGAATGCAGACAATTCAGTGTTGCTACCCATAGGCAATGTTCGTAGTGTGTATGGCGGTTCACGAAGCTATACTATCAGTGTAAAAGTAAACGATGTTCAAAAAAAGAATTTAGCAGCCCAAGAGGCAGAAGGTGTATTTCGAGTCATTCGAAAATTACCGATAGGTACGCTGTCCAATTTTTCTATCAATCAAAATGATCAATTAGCCAAGTCGTTTTTAGACATAGTCAACTATATCGGTTGGGCCGCCTTAGTTATCGGCATGATAACCTTATTGGGTTCTGTGATTGGTCTAATGAACATCATGTTGGTTTCCGTAGTTGAACGAACTCGCGAAATTGGTATCAGTAAGGCTTTGGGTGCTCGTTCCGGTACAATCCGTCAACAATTTCTTACTGAATCGGTATTGATTAGTTTGTTGGGTGGCAGCATTGGCATAGTAGTGGGCATACTTACTGGGAACCTACTTAGTTTGGTATTTAAAACCGGTTTTATTATTCCTTGGTTATGGATTATTGTTGGCGTTACTCTTTGTGCGATTGTAGGAATAATCTCCGGTTTTTATCCGGCGTTAAAAGCTTCGAAATTAGACCCAATAGTAGCTCTGCGATATGAATAAGCATAACTTGGAAATTGGAAAAAGAACTTTCTACTTTTCTACCCAATACAAAACCCTAATTTGCATCCGTTGAAAGGAACAGTCTATAAATCTACCGGCAGTTGGTATGTATTGCGCGATGAAAAAGACGCGATGAAAAATGCACGTATCAAAGGGAAACTAAAAATTGACACTGAAATTTCTTCTACCAACCCAATTGCTGTAGGTGATATAGTAATGTTTGAAGAAGAAAGTGGAACAGAAAACAACACCATCATTACAGAAATTGCTCAACGCAAAAATTATATTGTTCGAGTTTCTCCTCACAACCGAAATCAAAAACACATCGTTGCTGCCAATCTGGATCTTGCCTTGGTTATAGCTACTATAGCTTCGCCACGCACTTCTCAAGGATTTATTGATCGCTTTTTGATCACGGCTGAAGCTTATCACATACCTGCCATCATCGTCATCAACAAGATAGATTTATTGAAAGCCAAACAAATATCGGCGTTAGAACATTGGAAAAAAATATACCAAGAAGCAGGTTATCAAGTAGTGGTCGTCAGTGCACTGGAAAAACAATCGTTAGAACCATTGATTGAAATGCTTAAAAACAAGGTAACATTATTCAGCGGTCATTCTGGTGTAGGAAAAAGTACACTCATCAACCAATTGATGCCAGGCAAAAATCTTAGAACAGCCGAAGTAAGCGACTGGAGCGGTAAAGGACAACACACTACTACGTTTGCCGAAATGTTTGACCTGCCTTTTGGCGGATGTATTATTGATACACCTGGTGTTAAAGAGTTTGGCTTGATAGATATTAGACGAGAAGAACTTTCTCATTATTTTCCTGAAATGCGTGCCTTAATCAACCAATGTAAATTCAACAACTGCTTACACACTAATGAACCTGAATGTGCTGTAAGACAAGCTGTGGACAAGGGTTCTATTGATATATCACGATATGAAAGCTACCTAACCATAATGGAAACCATAGAACAAAAATGGTAAAACAAAGACCACATGATCATTTATAATGTAACCGTAAAAATTGAAGCATCGTCAGCTGAGGAATGGCTTCAGTGGATGAAAACAGAACATTTGCCCGACTTAATGAACACGGGACTATTTACAGAATACAAACTTTGTCGGCTTTTAGAGCAAGATGAAAATGAGGGCGTAACCTTTATTGTTCAATATTTTTGTCCTTCGAAAAAGGAATACGAAACCTACATAGACCAACACGCAACAACGATGCGCGAAAAGGGAATTCAACGATTTGGCAACCGATTTATCGCCTTCCGAACGCTCATGGAAACCGTATAGCCCTCCTTATTTTTACAAGAAATGCTACTGGCAAGGCTTTGAGCGTATAAAAAAAGTTGAAACAAAACTTGGAAGTGTAATAAACGAGAGTATATTTGTTTTCAATAGCGTATTTTATTTAACAACAAAACACACAAACAAGGCTATGAACAAGGCTGAATTGATCGACAAGATCTCAAAAGATGCAGGCATTACGAAAGCCCAAGCAAATGATGCCATTGACGCATTTACCAGCTCGGTAGTAACGACTTTGAAAAAAGGCGGTCGTGTTACCTTAGTAGGATTTGGAACTTTCTCTGTTTCCGAACGCTCTGCCCGTAACGGACGCAATCCACAAACAGGTGCTGTTATCAAGATCAAGGCGCGCAAAGTTCCTAAGTTTAAGGCTGGAAAAGATTTTGCTACAAAGATTGCCAGCGGAAGAAAATAATCCACTGCTATCAGCGACTTCAAGCAGGAAGCAAAAACTTTCCTGCTTTTTTTTTATTTTTGCATTCTAAAAAACAAACAATGGGAAGAGGTGATAAGCGCACCAAACGCGGAAAAATAGCTATGGGTAGCTTTGGCAAATGCCGCCGTGCACGCAGAAAATCGAAAGTTGCTACTAAAAAAGCATAATTTCATGTTGAAAGCCTTCCTAAACGAAGGCTTTTTCTTTTTAACCCTTCCCTACTTCATAGTTTTTTATATTTTTGCAACGTTTTTTCAAGCACACCCAACAAAATGTACCAACAACTTATCAGCAAGCAAGAAAAGCTTGCCCTAATAGGATTAGGCTATGTAGGATTACCTATTGCACTTGCCTTTGCTAAAAAGATCAATGTAATAGGCTTCGATATAAACCCTAAGAGAGTTGACCTGATGAAGCAGGGTATTGACCCGAGCAACGAACTTCCCAAAGAAGCTTTTGACAACAGCAATATTGAATTTACAGCTGACCTCAACAAACTTCGTGAGGCAAAATTCTTTATAGTAGCGGTTCCTACGCCGGTTGATGAATATAATGTACCGGATCTTACTCCTGTTTTAAGAGCCTCAGAAACCATTGGTAAGGTGATTAAGAAAGGGGATTATGTGGTTTTTGAATCAACCGTTTATCCAGGTTGTACCGAAGAAGATTGCTTACCGGTAATTGAAAAAATTTCCGGCTTAAAAGCCGGTGTTGACTTCAAATTCGGCTATTCGCCTGAACGTATCAATCCGGGAGATACAGTTCACACATTAGAAAATGTAGTGAAAGTAGTGTCAGGAAATGATGCCGAATCGTTGGAAGAAATAGCAAAGACCTACGAATTAGTTGTGAAGGCAGGTGTACATCGTGCATCATGTGTGAAAGTAGCAGAAGCAGCAAAAATCATTGAGAACACTCAACGCGATCTCAACATTGCTTTAATGAATGAGCTTTCTATCATCTTCGACAAGATGGGTATCAATACCTTTGAAGTATTGGAAGCAGCAGGCACGAAATGGAATTTCCTCAAATTTTTCCCTGGATTAGTTGGTGGACACTGCATAGGCGTAGATCCTTATTATCTTACTTACAAAGCCAACCAATTAGGTTATCAATCGCGCGTAATCCTTGCCGGACGCTCAACCAACGATGAAATGGCTGCGTATATTGCCAAAAAATTGATTCGCGATTTGATTAAAAAAGGAGTAAACATTTTAGAAGCCAAAGTATTGGTAATGGGCACTACTTTTAAAGAGAATGTATCTGATATTCGAAATTCAAAAGTTGCAGATGTCGTAAAAGAGCTAAAAGATTATTGCATCAACGTTCATGTTACCGATCCTCATGCCGACCATGATGAATTGAAACATGAATATGGCTATGGACTAAACGAGATAGAAAAAGATTATGATGCTATTATTGTAGCCGTAAACCACGATGAATACACCAAGCGAGATGAACAATACTTCCAATCGTTAGCAAAGCCCAATGCTATTTTCGTGGATATCAAGGGTATTTTCCGTAATAAAATCAACAACCTAAAATACTGGAGTCTGTAATGAATTTTCATACACAAAACCTGGCAGACAAAAGTTTTCTTGTTACAGGCGGAGCCGGATTTATAGGCTCGCATATCGTTGAATATTTGTTGAAAAGCGGAGCTGGAAAAGTGCGCGTTTTAGACAACTTGTCAACCGGTTTTTTAAAGAATATTGAACCCTTCAAACAATATCCTGCCTTTGAATTTACAGAAGGCGATATTCGTGATTTTGCTACTTGCCAAACAGCCTGCATCGGTATAGATTATGTATCGCATCAAGCTGCGTTAGGTTCTGTACCTCGATCTATCAAAGATCCTGTAACCAGCAATGAGGTGAATGTTTCAGGCTTTTTAAATATGCTGACAGCAGCGAAAGACAGCGCAGTAAAAACATTTGTATATGCCTCATCTTCATCCGTTTATGGCGATGAACCGAACCTTCCAAAAGTTGAAGACCGCGTTGGCAACCCGCTTTCGCCGTATGCTGTTACCAAAAAAACAAACGAGCTATATGCCAATGTTTTTGCCGACTTATATGGTACCCAAGTTGTAGGCTTGCGCTATTTCAATGTATTTGGTCCTCGGCAAGATCCAGATGGTCCTTATGCAGCAGTTATTCCTTTATTTGTGAGTGGCATCATCAAACAAACGCCTGTCTATATCAACGGAGATGGTGAGCAGACAAGGGATTTCACCTTTGTTGACAATGCCGTACAAGCCAATGTTCGAGGAATGCTTTCTGAAAATAAAAACTCATTCGGGCAAGCTTATAATGTTGCTGTTGGAGAAAATTTTTCTGTCAACTTCTTATACCAAGCCATTCGCGACATGCTGGGAATTGCACACGAAGCTACCTATCGCGAACCGCGCTCAGGCGACATTAGAAATTCACTTGCCGACATTTCAAAAGCTAATACATTATTGGGCTATCAACCAACTCAACGCTTTTTGGATGGACTGCAACAAACGGTTGCGTTTTTTAAAGAAAAATATAGCTAAAACACTATCCGAAAAATCAATTTATCTTTCCTACCGATTAAGAGGCTGTCCACATTAAGGTCAGCCTCATTTTTTTATCCTTGAACATTGGTAAGCATTTTAAAGCTGTTATTATTTGCGACTTTATCGTGTGGAATTAAAACATATTTCCAGGGCTTGCCGCCGTGTTCTGCCGTGTATTCTGTCGCATAATTGCAGTATTTTAGGGCTGCTTGGGCTTTAGTTTGTACTTCGTTGCTTAGTATTTCATCTGCTTTTTTGGTCTCAATCAGGTAAATGCAATCGGCAGTTTCAACAACAAAGTCGGGTTCATAGATTTTACTGTTGTGATGCCAATAAATACGGAACTGGTTTGGTGCTGGTCTTAACCATTTCAATACTTCTTTATCGTTCTCTAAAATGAAAGCAAAGGTTTGTTCGGTACGGCTGTCAAACTTGTATTCAAAATGGCAAGATTTTTCAAAGCCCCTGAAAACGAATTTGGGAACTTGTGCTGCAGGAAAATTTTCATCCCTATAATCTTTATGCCCTGCATTTTTTAGTGCTGTAAAATTCCATTCTTCAATTCTTGTAAATGGTCTAACATTTGGCTTGATATACTCGGGTTCATGTAAACGAAAATGCTCCATCATTTGAGCATAAATTCTATTTGCTATGATACTACGCCACTGGAATACAACTGTGTTTATGTCTTCACCTTCTTTCAGATTGCTTTGCAATTCTGAAAGCACTTGCTTTGCTAACTTGTGCAACAAGTCAGCATTAGCATCATAATCAACTTCTGAAAAATTTATAAGTTCTGAAATAATGAGTTTTTCAGGTTTTCCATAATACACACCCTTTTTTACTTCAATGGTATCTACTTTCTTATCCTTTATGCCTATTCGTATTATTTCTTCTGTAAGTTGGTCGTAAGTGAAATTATTTGTGTTTAAATCAAAGTCATCAAAACTTGCTGTTACTTCTCCTTGCACTAAATCCATTCTTGGAATTTCAATGATGTTCTTTTTGAAATTAGCAACTAACTTTTCATACAAAACTTCTGCTTCGGCTGCTATTTGCGGAGCAAATAAGTTGCCTTGCCCAGTATTTAATTCTTTCTGCACCGCTTTCATTACCTCCGCTTTTACTTCAGGTTTCATCAGGTCATCTACTTTTTTTACCTGAGAATTGGTATTGAAAAAGGGAATTACATTTACCAATACTTTTTTTGCATCAACTATGTTTTGTTGCTTTTGCTTTTGAACTGGCTCTGCAATTTTGTTTACTTCTTCTTGTTCTTTTTGAATGGCTGCTGTAATAGTGCTTTGCACTGTTACAACTTCTGTTCTTTCATTCAACTGTGTAGCATCAATTTCAACAAACTTTAGTTTGTTTAAAATTGAATTGGGGTCTTGTGCTGCTGCAATTACTCTATTGAAATTATCGTGTGCAACCACTGTTAGTTTATCAATTTTTTCATTTCCTGTTCTTTCTCCGCTAAAAGGTAAACGCAAACCCCTACCAATGGTTTGTTCAACTAATACTGATGCGTTAGCTGCTCTTAATGGAACTATTGTATAAAGGTTGGTAACATCCCAACCCTCTTTGAGCATGTTTACATGAATTACAATTTCAATTTCATTGTCTTCGCTTTCCAATGAAATAAATTGTTGTTCAATCAATTCTTCATTTCGGGTGGTGCTATCTATCTGCAACACTTTATCAGCAAATGCTCCATCATAAAAACCTACTGAAGTAACTAAGTCATACACTGCTTTAGCATGTGTAGTGTCTTTACACACCACTAAAATAAAGGGCTTTACTAATTTCTTACCAGTGTTTAAAGCATAGAGTTTTAACTCTTGCTTGGTATCTTCATGAATACTTACGGCATCTTCTAATTTTATTTTTTCAATTTCTTCTTCGCTTCTGCCTTGCGGATTAAAATCTTTTCGGGTGGCAATGGTAGGATTCTTTACATACAAACCATCAGTTAGTGCCTGAGCCAAACTGTATTCATACACCACATTTCTGAACTGATTTCCTTTTTCATCTATTGGTGTGGCTGTGAGTTCAATTCCTAATATTGGTTTTAATTCATTGATGGCTTCTTTGCTTTTATCGGCATGGTAGCGGTGGGCTTCATCCATTAAAATAACTAAGTCGTTCAGGTTGCTGAGATATTCCCAATAGGATTGTCCTAAGTATTCTGATAGCCGTTTTATTCTTGGTGCTAAATTTCTGCCTCCTTCTTTGGTTGGTTTTGTTTCTCTTGCAAATTTTGAAACATTGAAAATGTTTATTCTTATTTCCGTTTCGCTGAATAATGAACTTTGCTGATTGTAATTATCACCTGTGATAATTACGGGTTTGTTATGCACAAATTCGGCAATGCCATTGAACACATATTTTGGGTTGCTGCTGTTGCCAAAATCTTCTATGAGCTTGTTGTAGATAGTTAGATTGGGTGCTAATACAAAAAAGTTTTTGATACCCTTTTCTAAATATAAGTATGCAATACATGCACCCATCAATCTTGTTTTTCCGACACCCGTGGCAATGCTATAACAGATACTTACAAACTCTCTTTCAAAATCGGTACAGGTTGGATAAAGATCCTGCACTTTTTCCAATTCCGTTTTCAGGTCCACTTCTTTTTTTAATTCTAACTCGCCTGCAAGCTGTGTGAGAATATCCAATGCCACTTGCAAGGGTTTGCGAAGTGATAAACGCTGCTTAATATTTTCTGATATTGGGTTCATAAGTTATTTTCGTTACTGTTTTTTGCTATTTCAATGGAACGGTGCATTTTTTCAATGAACCATTTTTTTGAAGGTAATTCTGTTAGATATTGAGCCACTTTTATTTCATCCTCATCCAGCATCAATAGTTCTATATGCTCGGTATTGCCTTCACTGCAAAGCAACAATCCCAAAGGGGTTTCTTCGCCTTTTTGCATTTCATTTTTCCGAAGCCATCTTAAATACAATTCCATTTGCCCTTTGTATTCTGGTTTGAATTTTCCTAATTTTAAATCAATGGCAATAAGCCGTTTAAATTTTCGGTGATAAAACAATAAATCTAAATGATAGTCCACTGCATCTACGGGTATTCGCTTTTGCCTTTCTACGAATGTGAACCCATTACCCAACTCCATAATAAACGCTTGAAGATTATCCAATAATGCTTTTTCTAATGCTGCTTCCGAAAAAAACGGAGGGAGATTTAAGAAATCCAAAACATAAGAAGTTTTAAATATCAAATCGGGATGTGGTGTTTTCTTGTGCTTTGTTATGGCTTCGGTTATCTGTTTTGCAGGTTTTTTGGCAACTGCTGTTCGTTCAAAAAGCATTTTGTCCATCTGCTCTCTTAATTGCCGCAAACTCCAATTACCCTCTGCTGCCAGTTGCATATAAAAATCTCTTTTTACTTTTTCTTCTATTGCCACAAACTCTATCAAATGGCTGTAGCTAAATTGTTGCGACAGTGTCGCAATATTTTGTTTTGTAAAGCAAGCAGCAATTTTACTCATACGGGTAAGGGCAGAATAACTATAGCCTCTTCCATAATGCTGCGTTAATTCTTGCGACAGTGTCGCAAGAATTTCTGTGCCGTAAGTTGCCCGTTTATTCAGCAACACTTCTTTGTTTATCATGGTGCCGATGTGCCAATACAATAATGAAACTTTGGCATTTACATAAACGGCAGTTTCGCTTTTGGCTGTTTCTATCAACGAAACAATAGCGTTGTATAAGGTCTTTTTTGTTGGCTTATTCATGCATGTTATTATTCATTTAAAAAAGTAATGGCTGGCTATCATCATCTGCTTTCCCTTTTTTCTTTTTAGTTATTTTTTTCTCTTCCACAAAATCCTGTTCCTCCTCCAATCCTTCCAATCCTAGTTCAGACAATGATGGAAGGTTTACAATGTTGAGTGAATAATCATCTTTGCCAAACTCACACCTGCCGAAAAGCATTTGTGGAATTTTTTTGATGGTGATGTTTGAATGCCTACTCTTGCAAGCGGCTGCAAAGCCCTTGCAACAAACCAACAAACTTTCGCCCAGTTGGATTTCTTCAGCAAGGCGGTCAAGCATTTCTACTGTAATAAATTGGGTGGTGGTAAAAATGTAATCCTTTTCGCTGCTGTTGCCTTGTTTCCAATAAATGCTTTCGTGGGGTGAGTAGCGAAAGCCTTCTTGCTTTGCCATTGCTGCTGCCAACATATTTGCATTGTAAGCAGTATTGATAATATCATTACCGTATTTATCTTTTTGAATTAGAGAAGGGGCAAGTGTATAAAACTTAAAGCCACCACCACCTTGCCAATTTACTGCTTCTGTTATACCTCCTTTGTCTTTACCTGAAACAACTTGCTGCAATCTTGGGAGGCAATGGGTGGTTGCATGTTCACCTAATTCAATACCTATCCATTTACGTTTCATTTTGTGGGCAACTGCTGATGTTGTGCCACTACCCAAAAAACTATCAAGAACAAAATCTTTTTCATTGGATGCTAACATTAATATTCTTTCTAAAAGTCTTTCGGGTTTAGGAGTTCCAAAAGGGTCATCTGGATTTAACATTTTGTTCTCTGCATTTGCTTCCCTTGTAGTTCCAACTTCCGTTGCAAACCATATTGTTTCAGGTACTCTGCCGTCTTGGTCATCAAGGTAAATTTTCCTTATTATTCTTGTTTCATCTGCAGAAAAGAAAATTTTACCTTCATCCAATTCCTTCTCAAATGTTTCCTTGCTAAACCGCCAACCTTTGGGTGGGTGTTTTATGATTTTGCCAGACGGAGTTTTAATATCATACATTAAATTTTTTCGCACAAGACTATTTCTCACATCACCACTTCTCCATAATCCTCTTGGGTCATTGTCAGGATTACATGGCAATCCGAAAGTTTTTTCAAAAATGCTTAAAAGGCTTTGAAAGTCCCTGTTTATAGGGGTAAAATTTGCTGATAGCTGGAATTATCTATGTCAAAAAGTATTTTTTCGGGTGGTTTCTTA
>JAFDXP010000051.1 GCA_018267875.1 Bacteroidota bacterium
AGAAACCACCCGAAAAAACACTTTTTGACATAGATAATTCCAGCTATCAGCAAATTTTACCCCTATAAACAGGGACTTTCAAAGCATTTTAAGCATTTTTGAAAAAACTTTCGGATTGCCATGAGCCGGAGGCTTATTTTTTATTTGTGCATAAAAGCAACTGTCTTACTTTTACAATAACCCACTTCTTTTGTATGTTATATCGTTTTATGGAGTTAAAGAATTTCATTGAATGGAAAGCCTTTGGCGTTTGTTCTGCATTGGGTGATCGTATGGGTATAGCAACGGGCCGCATTCGCTTGTGGTTTATCTATGTTTCTTTCCTCACTTTTGGATCTCCCATCATCATCTATATGGTCTTGGCTTTTTGGCTCAATCTAAAAGAGTCTATCGGATTAAGACGGCGAAATCCGCTTCGGTGGCTTTAATTGAGCTTGCTGTACATTTTATTCTCGTAGAAGAAGAGAAAAAGAAGATACTAAATTTGTTCTAAACTGCTTTTTTCAACCCATCCTGTGCGTCCGTCCGGAAGTTTTACTTTCACCCAATTTCCTTGTGCTTGTTCGGTATAAAGTACGGTTCCCTCAGGTAAAAGCAAGCTGCTTTTTGTCGCATTGATTTCTGTTCTTAAAGGCGTTTCTCCAATCAGTATGACGGCTTTGTTATGCCTCAACATACGTTGGGTGGAAACATAAGCAAGAGCAAGTGTGGACAAAGAAAGTAGAAAGAGTAATTTGGATAATTGAGTTGGTAATTGAATGGCTAATTTCACCCATCTTTTCAATCCGATTAAAGTCAGAGAAAGAATAAAAAAGCAAAATCCAGTTATAGCCCAAACATTCGCTAAAGTGGATTTGGTGAGGTCTTTCCACCAACGAACAAAAAAAATGTCATTCGGCTCAGGGATTCTATTGGGAATGCGTTTTTGAGAAAGTTCTAAGTTGTCTTTGGCAGCAGTATAATCAGGGTCTATGCTAAGGGTTCGTTCATAGTTTAACACAGCCATACCAATTTGATTGTGTTTGTAATAGGCATTGCCTAAGTTGAAAAACACAAGAGCATTTTGGGGTAGAAGGGTAGCTATCTTTTGATAGTAAATAATGGCACTGTCATAATTCTTTTGTTGATACAGTTGATTTGCTTTTTGCCACCAAGCTTGATTGGCATGATCGCCTGCTTCCACTTTGGAGGAAAAGAGGAATATTAATGAGAGTGCTAAGAAACAAATTCGGATCATGAAATACTATACGGTTTCTTCAAGTTTGCTAATTAGGTCAATGGCACTTTTGTAAGCTTGCTCCATTTGTCCTTTCCCTGAACCTGGAGCATACAATGCTGTTTCACATTGCTCCATTAATGATTGAGTTTGTGTCATCAAAACAGTTGAAATTTCTTTTGCTGTAAGCATTTCATACGCTCGCTCTTTTGATAATTCGGAAAGTGGGATGCTTAATTTGTCACTTAAATAAAGCCAGATTGCTTTAGATACTTCTTCATAAAATTGAGTATGCTTTTGTGTGTCTAGCAATTGTTTAGCGGTTTTCAAACGACGAAGTGCAATTTTATTTGCTCGTTTTAATTTAAGACTTGCTGAATCTTTTGACAGATTTTCGTCGCGTTTTTTCCAAACCAATAAACCTATAAACAGTAAAGTGGGAATTGCAAAGGCACTCCAATAACCGGTACGCAAGAGCATGGGTTTTTTGCTGTTTAAAGAAGTGTTTAGTGGAGAATGGTTAATGTCGTGAATGTCGCTTAATCCATCCTTTTGAGCTAAAGTTGGATTGTAATGTTTCCCTTTTGTTACGTGTATTTTGATGGGTTGGGTCTGTGTAGAAGCATAACGACTGGAAGCCGGGTTATAATAGGAAAAAGGGATTGCCGGAATTTCATAATCGCCGGCTACGTTAGGTGAAACGGTATAGGTGATAATTTTTGTGCCTGAAATTGTGGTAGTTCTTCCGGTAATGGTATCAACAATGACCGGATCATAAGTACTCAAACCGTTTGGGAGCTGAATCTTTGGCGTTTCAATCAGTTTTAAATTTCCGGTTCCGGATATGCGTAGGGTTAGGGTAAGGGCATCATCTGTACTAAGATTGGGTTTATCTACGGATGCTGAAATAGTAAAGTTACCAACGGCATTACTAAAGTTTTGTGGTTTTTCTTTGTCAGGCAATGGTAAAATATTAATTTTCACCGGTTCACTCTTGAGCTTTACCGGAACATCTTTATAAGCCACGGTGTTGAACATATTGCTATTGAAAAATGGATCGCTCATCATCAGGCTTCCGAATTGTTGAAAGAAAGGATCATCGTCAAACATACCTCCAAACGGGCTTTTCTGTTGCGATTGGGTGATGATGCGTGCTTGCCCTTCTGCCTCAGCGGGATCAAGGGTTAAGGTGCCTGTTTGTTGTGGAAAAAGAGCTGATTTTTTCAAAAGAAATACTTGGTATGTTTTCCCATTTACCACTTCTTCCTCAGGTTTCAAAGCACCTTGTCCGGGAAGAATGAAATCTTGCGTCCAAAAGCCATTAAGTGAAGGTAATTTTGAGATAGCAACATTCATGGGCATTCTGGCATAGAGTTTATAGCTGGCGGTAATTTGCTCGCCAACATAAGCTTTCGTTTTATCCACAGACACGCGAATGAAAAGGTTTTTGTAAACATCCTTCATGTCAGTTATGGGAGCTTGAGCTTCTTGAGCTTGATGAGGTTGTTGTCGTTGCCGTTGTTGCTGCATAGCTTGTAATGCTTGTCGGCGTTGTTGCATCATGGCAGCAAAAGGGTCGTTAAATGGATCGTCAAAGGGATCGGTAGATTGTTGTTGTCTGGTAGCAATAGAACCGCTTACTACCTGCACAGAGAGGGCATTGCTTTCATAAGTGGCACCATTTGCATCTTTTGCAATTGCCGGTGGAATGCCGAGAGTCCCTGTCTTTTTGGGTTGTAAAACATATGAATGCGTATAGCTTTGCGATTGCACCATTTTGTTCCCGACAATGGAAATATTGCTGCTTTGGCTGCTAAATGGACCACCTACAACAATAAAGTCTTTAAAGTCAGGTTTAGAAATAGAACGAAGGTTGCTAACGTTTTCAATACGATAGTCAACTTGTAATTGATCGTTCAATCCGATTTTTGTTGCGCTTGCATTAGCTGAGAATACTGCATTTTGAGCCCAAGTAGTGGTTGACCAAAAAACACAAGTGCCAACAAGAAAAAACTGCCAGAATTTTTGAAGCCGTACCATAAGGATAATGACAAAAATAGCCCTTGAAATCCTTGCCTGTAAAGCCTTTCGGTTAAAGCTTAGTTAAATAAGAAAGTATTTAGATGTCGCCTTTCAATGGACGAATCAGAATGCGATCGGTATTTGCGGCTGGCGATAAATTATATGCAGCCCAAATCATATCAGCAATATCAGATGTTTGCATCATTCTGTGTTGGTCAACACCGCTATTTTCCCAAGATCTTCCCCAAGTAGCTCCGGGCATTACTGAGGTTACTTTAATATCTTTATTCATTAATTCTAATCTTAGGTTTTCGGAAAACCCTAATAGGGCGTATTTTGAGATACTATAAGCACCCCCATTTTCATAAGCACGAAGGCTGGCTACTGAGCAGATATTAAAAATATGGCTTAGCGCACTCAAATGCGGAACTATGGCGCGGGTTAGGTGATAAGCGGAATAGAGGTTTGTAGAAATCATTTTTTCTAACTGCCCATCGGGTTCTTCACATATTTTTCCCGGAATAAATGTGCCGGCATTGTTGACAAGAACATCAATTTTTTCAATGCTCGATTTAATTTCGGTAGCAAAAGCTATGACGGCTTCTTTTTGTGTCAAATCAACTTTTCGGGCAATGATGTTAGCCTGAGGAAAACGTTTGAGCCATTCTGAACGAATTTGGTTAAGCTCCATTTCGTTTCTGGAGCAAATGGCTAATGAAAAACCGTGAGAGAGAAATTTTTCAGCTATTGCCTTGCCCATTCCGTGGGTGGCTCCTGTGATTACTGCAAAAGGCATGGGTCAAAAAAAAGTTTTTGTGCAAAATAAAGCATGATTTGAATGATCTAAACAATGACATCTTTTGTACGGTAAGAAAAAATAGAACTATGCCGCTATTTGAGCATAATGAGTCAGAAGCAAACCGAAAATTTCTTCAACTTCTGCAAGGTTGTCAGCCGTAACTAATTTCATCCTAAATTCTTTTACGTGCGAGAGCCCTTTTAAATAATTAGCATAGTGACGACGCATTTCTAATAAGCCTAATCGCTCTCCTTTCCAAGCGACAGACCCTTGCAAATGCTTGCTGCAAGCGGCTACGCGTTCTTCAACGGTGGGAGGAGGTAAGATTTTTCCGGTTTGTAGAAAATGCTTTATTTCCCGAAAAATCCAAGGATAACCAATGGCTGCTCTACCAATCATGATACCATCAACGCCATATCTTTCATGGTATGTTTTTGCTTTTTGTGGACTGTCAATATCTCCATTTCCGAAGATGGGAATGTGCATTCGCTGATTGTTTTTCACTTGTGCTATTAACGCCCAATCTGCTTCACCTTTATACATTTGTGTTCGCGTTCGCCCATGAATGGAAAGAGCTTTGATGCCTACATCTTGCAATCGTTCGGCTACTTCTACAATGTTTTTTGATTGCTCATCCCAACCTAATCTGGTTTTTACGGTAACGGGTAGGGAAGTGTTTTTTACGACTGCTTGTGTAAGCCGTACCATTAAGTCTATATCTTTCAAAACCGCGGCTCCGGCACCTTTACATACTACTTTCTTCACCGGGCAACCGAAGTTTATGTCTAATAAATTGGGCTTTGTAGCTTCAATAATTTTTGCGGAAAGTGATAGTGCCTCTTCATCGCCTCCAAAAATTTGTATGCCTATGGGGCGTTCGTAATCAAAAATATCAAGCTTTTGTCTGCTTTTAATCGCATCTCGAATTAAGCCTTCTGATGAGATAAACTCGGTGTACATCAAATCGGCACCTTGTTCTTTACATACTGCACGAAATGGGGGGTCGCTTACATCTTCCATTGGAGCAAGCAAGAGGGGAAATGTCCCCAGTTCAATATTTTCTATTTGCACCATAAAACGAGCGCAAAGGTACAAGAAAGGCGTACTAATATGATGTACGCCTCTTCTTGGTCATTCTTTCAGTCTAATTGGTAAGGATTAGTGTAACTTGAGATCGGAATAATTTCCAAACGCTTCTAATGCAGACATGCCTGCACCGGCTTTCTCAGGAGTTGTTTTCAAGACTACTAATGTATTCCCAGCTTTTAATTGCTCATCATAAGAGTCAGCAATAATACTTTTTTCGCCATCAAGTAATAGGTTGGCAACTACACCACCGGCAATGGCTCCGAAATCGAAACCCGCAATAGCACCTACTAAGGCTCCGGCTCCGTATAAAAAACCGAGTCCCGGAATGGCTATTAAGCCTACGCCACTCAGAACGCCGGCAGTTGTTCCTAATATAACGGTAGCACCAACACCTTTGGTAGCCTTGCTCATAGCGTGGCTATCCATATCGTCATCTACATCTAATTTTCCTACTAAAGAAATGTGGCGTTTCCCAAATCCCTTTGATTTTAGTTCTTCTACGGCTTTGATAGCATCGTCGTGATTTTCGTACACGGCTATTATCGTTTTGTGCATGGTTTTCAGCCTTTTTTTGTTGTTCGAATGTACAAATTTTCGGGTGTTTAAAGATATTGATTTTTGAAGACCATCTAACGAGTTAATTTGCCTTTTTGCCTAAAATAATAGGGTATTTTATCTGTTTGGTCAATTAAAAATTCAAAATTCTGCTAATTTTGCGCCCGCTATAATTTAAAAAATAGTACATTGTTCTGTGGCAAAACAGATGAATAAAGTTTCGTTAGCGGGTATTCTTGTTGCATTAGGAATCATTTATGGCGACATCGGAACTTCTCCGCTCTATGTGATGAACGAGGTGTGCAACGGTAAAGTGATTAATGAATTGTTGATAATTGGAAGTTTGTCTTGTATTATATGGACATTGACCTTGCAAACAACCGTGAAATACGTTCTTCTAACGCTTAATGCAGATAACAAAGGGGAGGGTGGTATTTTCTCTTTATATGCACTCATAAGGCGACATGGAAAATGGACTGTTTTTCCTGCTATGATAGGCGGGGCGGCACTTTTAGCTGATGGTATGATTACACCTCCTATCTCGGTAACTTCTGCTATTGAAGGCTTGCGAAACATTCCTGCATTTCAAGAAACCGGTGATCTCACGATTGTCAATTTAGTGCTGGCAATTTTGGCTGGTCTTTTTATATCTCAGCAAATCGGTTCCGCAAACATTGGTAAGTTTTTTGGGCCTATCATGTTTCTATGGTTTGCCATGATGGCTGTTTTAGGCATTGCTCACATCCGCGATGATTGGCACATTATAAAGGTCTTCAATCCCTATTATGCAGTGAAATTACTGACGGTATATCCAAAGGGTTTTTGGATATTAGGAGCTGTATTTTTATGTACAACGGGTGCAGAAGCACTATATTCTGATTTGGGGCACTGTGGAAAAGGCAATATTCGACGATCATGGATATTTGTGAAGGCCTGTTTGATTTTTAATTATCTCGGGCAAGGAGCCTATTTACTGACCCAAAATGGTAAGCTATGGAATGCGGCAGAAAAAAATCCTTTCTATGAATTAATGCCAAGTTGGTTTATGTTAGTCGGTATTGTCATTGCTACTTTAGCCGCCATTATTGCCAGTCAGGCTTTGATTTCAGGCTCTTTTACCCTGATTAGTGAAGCGATCAAACTGAACTTATGGCCACGAATGAAAATCAATTACCCAACTATTGAACGGGGTCAGGTTTTTATTCCGGGAATAAACTCATTACTGTTTTTGGGATGTGCTACAGTTGTATTGATTTTTCAGAAATCCTATAACATGGGTGCTGCTTATGGCTTAGCTATCACCTTATGTATGATTATGACCTCGTGCTTGTTTGCTTATTATATGCTTATTAGGCGAGTGCCTATGATATGGATTGTCAGCTATTTGGCTGTTTTTCTAACCATAGAATTTTCTTTTTTGATTGCTAACTTAGAGAAGTTTCCACATGGTGGATATGTTGCCTTGATTGTAGGCGGACTACTTTTTATGGTTATGTTTATTTGGCACAAATCGCGAAGAATCAAAAATCGCTATGTAGAGTTTGTGCGTTTAGAAGATTATGAATCCATCCTTCAGGAGCTCAGCAACGATCATTCTATACCCAAATATGCAACTCACCTTGTTTATCTGACAAGTGCCAATAATCCCAAGGAAATAGAACACAAGGTTATCTATTCGATTATGTATCGAAAACCGAAGCGTGCCGATATTTACTGGTTTGTTCACGTTGATGTATTAGATGATCCTTATACAATGGAATATACCGTGCAAACAGTGATCCCGAACGAAATAATTCGGGTGGAGTTTCGGTTAGGATTCAGGGTAGAGCATCGTATTCAGATGATGTTTAGAAAGGTGGTTGAAGATTTGGTGGCAAATAAAGAAGTGAATGTTGTAAGCCGTTATGAAAGCCTCAGTAAGAATAATGTGATGGGTGATTTTAGATTTATTGTGATTGAGAAATTTCTTTCTCGCGATAATCAATTGCCGTTTTTAGATCGCATCATTATGAAAGGCTATTTTCTGTTGAAGCGTATTAGCTTGTCGGAGGAACGTGGCTTTGGGCTTGACTCTTCGGATGTAACCTTAGAAAAATATCCAATCATTGTTTCGTCAATTTCTGAAATCAATCTGAAACGCGTTCGGGAATAAGATAGGCTGAATATTGACTGCTTTTTTTTTGATAATTAGATGTTTATTCATTCAGTAGAACAAGTTTTTTGTTTTAACTGAAGCTTTCAATTTTTTCTTTTGATTGATGATTGTAAAGAAACAGACACAAAAAAAGCGCAATTTTCGTTGCGCTCTATTCTTATTGTTGCGTTTTGTAAATGTCAATATGCCCTCGTTGAAAGTAGGGTTTGCCTGCTGCTGAAAAGGTATAAAACAAGCGATAGTATCCTGGCGTAGTCATTCCCAAATTGGTATAATTCAATTGCAAATCATGCTGTGCAGAATTAAGCTCCATAGATTTGAGAAGATATACCTTTTTGGAAGGGTCAATAAGTGCTAATTTTAAATTGATGGGCTGCGTAGCAAATGTGCGTAGGAATTGTGTGTTGCCACAAGGGTTAGGATAAAGTCTATCCACTACCACTTCGCTCCAATTATATCCGGTAAGATTTGTCGTGTCTAAAGGTTTGAAAATATCGTAAACCCAATCCGGCCAATCTTCCATTCGATAATCATCACTGGCATCACCTACACTGCCTAAACGTTGCCCATTTATATCCCATTGTTGATACGAAGTAAAATTGGTGCCGGCAGCACTATTGTCGTCATTGGTTTTTTTATTACACCCGGTCAACGCTAAGCCCAGCAAAGTCGCGGCTATAAGTCGCTTCATGAAATGGAAATTTTAGTGCAATATAGGATTTCTTCTTTCTTTTTTGAAAGGAAGCCATCATTTTTTTCGTTACGAAGACAATATGTCTGCGTATTCTGAAGTTTTTGTGAGTATGGCATGAGCAAAGGAACATTCTGCCTTAATTTTCAAACCGTTTTGGCGGGCGTGTTGAACTATTGCCAACACTAATTTTTTTCCTACACCTTGACCGGCTAAAGAAGGATCTACATCGGTATGTAAAATAATCAATGTGCCTTTTTTTGAGTCAAACACTAGCTGAGCAAGGTTATCGGTAGTATAAAAGCGATTTTTAGAAAGTAGAATGTCCATTTATTTTTGATCAAACATTTATTTGGAAGCCGATGAAAGTTTCCAGTTGTCAAACACATGACAACTGCTGTAAGTAGGGTCAATTTTCATGTAATAATTAGGAAGCCTTGATTTGAGCCATTCTTCTGTTCTTTTCGCTTGTTTTTGTTGAAGAGCTACTTGTTGAATACGAGAGTAGTCATCTTTTAAATTGGCTTTGTGCGGCACGGTGCGGTTTTTCAAATATACAATTCTGGTTGACTTGTCGCCGCGATCAGTAGTAAATACTTGGGGTTGAGAAAAGCCACCAACCTTCATTGTATCCAGCATAAGAACCATTGCTGGGTCAAGATGATCAATTTCTAATTGTGCCGATCCGCTTTGAGGGTCAACGATCATGCCACCGGTTGTTTTTGCTGCATCATCGGTAGAAAATTTACCAACCGCTTCGGCAAAAGTATATTTACCTGAAATCAGTAAAGAGCGAACGCTGTCCAGTTTTTCAAGAGCGCGTTTAAAATCTGCCGTAGTGCGTTCCGGGCGAATAAGGATATGTCGCACATCGGCTACTTCTCCTTTTCGTTGCACCATTTGGATGATATGATAGCCAAATTGAGTTTTAATAATAGGAGAAACTTCACCATTTTGAAGCTTAAAGGCTGCAGCCACAAATTCAGGTGCCCAGCCACCCCCTGTGCGGTTTACGTCGTTGTATCGTCCACCATTATCACGACTTACGGGGTCATCGCTATAAAGCCCTGCCATGGTTTCAAAGTTTTTCCCTTCGGAAACAATTTGACGGCGAATGTCTTCTAATTTTTTACGGGCATATTCATCTAATTCCTTGCTGACAGAAGGTTCAATCACAATTTGCCCAACTTCTACAGCCGCAGGGAAAAATGGTAAGCTGTCCACCGGAATTGTATTGTAAAAAGCTTGGACTTCAGCAGGTGTTATTTTTACATTTTCTAAAATCTTTGACTGCATTTTTTCAGCCATCAACTGTTCTTTAAAAAGTTCGCGGTTTTCTTCTTTCAGTTGATAAATAGTTTTACCGGCTACTTCTTCTAATTTTTCTTTAGAGCCATATTGTCGAACAAATTGCCGAATGCGGTTTTCAATGGTGCCTTCTACATCATCATCGCTAACCAACAAACTGTCACGGTCGGCTTGTTCTACCAACAGTTTTTGAATAATCATTTGTTGAAGCAGATTACACTTGATGGTGTCGCTGACATTGGGGTCGCGGTCTTTGTATTGTGCATATTGAACGTCTAAATCGCTTTGTAAAATGATTCTGTTTTTTCCTACAACTGCAATAATTCGATCGGCTGTGCCCACAACGGGTTGCGCTTGAAGGGAAAGAGCAGAAATAAAAGTGCCAAAGCACAAAAGGAATTTGGCGTAAAAAGTAGCGCGGTTTAGCTTCATACAGAGGCAAAATAAAGCGGCAAAAGTAATGGATTTGATTTCGGCTTACGGATAGATTTGAAATTTAACTTTTAGACCGCTATTTCTTTTTCTTTTTAGGAAATAAGCCGCGAACATCTTTGGTATTGTAAAAGTCGGCTGCAACCGGACGATAGGGGTTTGCTTTAGCCCAGTTTTCAAGGTTGGAAATAGCTTGGGGATGAAACTGTGTCCAACTATTGTATAATGAAGGGTTTTCCGGTATGCCGAATAGCCATTGGTTATAAGCATCAAATTGCCCTTCGCGCAATAATTTATCATGGTAAGCAAACATGGTGTATGGAAATTTTTCGGCAAAAGTGGCTTTCCAGTCCATTACAAAACGCGTACGGAGCATAATTAAATTTTCAGTAGTTATTCCATCGCTCATCACCGGTGCTAATTGCATGAACACTTGCAACACTGCGGCTTCAAAGGTTTGTTGTTCACCCTCGGTGATGGATGCACCATATTTGGGAACATTGGAGGTTCCCACAGTTGAAAATATTTTTTTGTAGGCTTCCAACATCATTTTTCTTAGCTCTACACTTCGTTGTGTATGTCGTTCCATGTTGGCAAACACTTCGCCATAAAGCACTGTCCAAAGCGGTTTTGATGTGTTGAGATACAATCGAGCTGCTTCATAATAGTTCAGATGATAAAAAGGATCAGCTTGAATGCCCTTTAATAGCGCATCTAAGGCAAATTCTAAATCATTTTCGGCTTCGTAAGCACGAGCTGCTTCATGATATAGGATGCCGGAATTTGGGTAGGAGTTTAACCCGGATTCTACCATTTTTCGAGCCTTTTTATTTTCTCCTTTACCAAACAAAGCATTAGCCGCAATCTGATAACACAACTCATCTGCTTGTTTTCTTTGAATAATAGGATCAATAGTGGCAAAGGCTTCATCATATTGCTTGGCTGCATTGAGTGCTTGTGCTAAATCGCGATATAAAACCATCACATCCGGTGCCAATTGAATGGCTTGTTGAAACAAAATTATAGATTGATTGATGGCTCCTCGAGAAAGATAATCTTTCGCTTGTTTATACATCTGTTCTACTTCCGGTGATGGCCATAAATTTTCTTGAGCAACTACGGTTGTAGAAGAAAGAAAAGCTAAAAGGAAGCTTAATAAAATTCGCCGCATATAGTTGTGCAAAATATTAAAAACCGGTCACCTGCACAGTTGAAATTTTGAAAGCTTGAAATTTTTATGAGGTTTAAGCATGTGGGTTGTATATTTCTTATCAGGGTTGTTGGTAATATTGTAAAGGCAAAAAAAATGATTTGTTGAAATGAAGTTGTTTAAAAAAATTGGTGTATTGACTTCGGGAGGCGATAGTCCGGGTATGAATGCAGCAATTCGAGCGGTGGTGCGTACCGGCATTTTTAAAGGCATGGATGTTTATGGGATTCGGCATGGCTATCAAGGCATGATTGAAGGTGATATTTTTCAATTACAAGCAACAGATGTTGCCAACATGATTCAACGCGGAGGAACCATGCTGAAAACCGCACGGAGCAAGGAATTTAGGACAGATGAGGGTAGGAAAAAAGCGTATGAACAACTCTGTAAATATGGAATTGAAGGGTTGATTTTGATTGGTGGAGATGGCACATTTCGAGGTGCTGTTGAATTTTTCAATCAGTTTTCTATTCCGGCAATTGGATTGCCCGGCACAATTGATAATGATTTAAGCGGAACGGATTTTACTATTGGTTTTGATACCGCTGTAAACACTGCTGTAGAAGCAATAGATAAAATTAGAGATACTGCTGAGGCGCATGACAGACTTTTTATTGTAGAAGTTATGGGTCGCGATGCTGGATATATTGCACTGAATAGCGGCATTGCATGTGGGGCAGAAGATATTTTGATTCCCGAGGTGATGACCAATATAGAACAGGTATTGTGCAAGATAGACTATGATGAAAAACGAAAAAAAACGGTTCATATTTTGGTAGTTGCTGAGGGTGATGATTTTGGAGGTGCCAATGAGGTGCTTGCTCAAGTAAAAAAACGTTTTCCGAATTTAGATACACGAGCTACCATTTTAGGACATATACAGCGCGGTGGCTCGCCCAGTTATGCCGATCGAGTGTTGGCAAGCAGGCTTGGTTATGCAGCTGTAAATGCCTTGTGTGCAGGAAGAACTCAGGAAATGGCAGGAATGGTTAATCAAGAAATAGTGTTTACATCGTTTTCGCAAGTGCAAAAAGAAAACGTATTGCTTTGTGGTGATTTATTGGAGATGTTAAAAGTGTTAGCCACTTAAATCCAAATTAAATCCAAATAAATGTTTCTAAATTGATACGAGATATAAAAGTGTTACATAGTTTTGTACTCGACGCTGATAAAAGGATTTGTTCAATTAGGTCTGACTATCAACGTTTATCCCCCTCCCCCTTTAATTCCTTATAGAAACACATTATTTACTTAAATGCAGAGCCTTGCTTTGTAATTGTGTTAAGACATGACTATAAGAAGATTTTTATTATTATCCAAATATTTTGAGTTGATTTTTTATAGATTTTTAACCAATTCTGTGTAAGAGTCTCTTATCCCCTCCCCCTTTAATTCCTTATAGAAACACAATATTTACTTAAATTCAGAGCCTTGCTTTGTAATTGTGTTAAGACATGACTATAAGAAGATTTTTATTATTATCCAAATATTTTGAGTTGATTTTTTATAGATTTTTAACCAATTCTGTGTAAG
>JAFDXP010000052.1 GCA_018267875.1 Bacteroidota bacterium
ATCAACCACGAAAAATGAAGCAGGAGGCTTCGTCCTCCTCTCTTTTTTGAAATTCATTTTTTGTGCAAGAAAAAACTTGAAAACCTAAACACAATTTTAATAACAAAAAAGAGTCAACCTATAGTAGGACAAGACAGAGACGACACCACAAGACAATAAATGAAGTTGAAAAATAAAATAACAGATGTAACAAGACGACATATCGCAGACGAGATGACGATAGGTAAAATTTGGTATCACGGTAATCAAACCGAACCAGACTTTTTAGCTCGACTATTCGACCTGAAAAGTTTACCCTCAAGAGACGGAAGGTATAATAATGCTTATGATGACATTTACCAACATATGGTAAACAATAATGATTGGGACACTGATTGGATTTACAGCGACCCAAGAATTAACCTTTTGCACATTGAAGACGAGGTGTATTTAAGGTTTCTATCTATGGCAATTCACCCACGAGTAAGGACAAATCAAGACGAAGTTTCCAGGCTGACAGAAATATTTAATAAGCATTTGAATGCAGACGGATTTGAAATTGCACAGACTGATGAAATTTCAGGTAAACCTATATTTTCAGGACGACAAAAAGCAATTGGACAAGCTCAATTAGTAGCGAAGAAAGTAGAAATAAAACGATATTTGAATACTGCCTATGTGAATGGCAAAATCAACACAATGACTGACGCAATTCACAAAAACACAGATTTAGCAATTGGTACAGCAAAAGAACTTCTTGAAACGACTTGTAAGTCTATTCTTCAACAAAAAGGAGAAACTATAAACTCTGATTGGACATTACCCCAATTACTAAAAGCAACTACAAATTCGTTGGATTTTAAACCAAAGGAAGCAGACGACCCAGACAAAGCAGATAAATCAATTAGGCAAATATTAAGCGGTATTGGAACAATTGTGCAAGGTGTTGGTGAACTACGAAATAGTTATGGAACAGGACACGGAAAAGGTGCAGACTTCAAAGGTTTAGAAATTAAGTATGCTAAGCTGTTAGTTGGTGTGGTTTCTGAAATAGCAATTTTATATTTGGCGACTAATGGAGAGACCGCAGAATTAATTGAAAATGAAACTCTAACAGTATGACAGAAAAAGAAGCCCGAACCGCTAACGGGCAGTTTGGCAAAATGGCGGGTTTAGTGCTAAACTCAACGGCAGTTCTTCGATTAAATATTTATGCAAAACTGAACATTTGTGCTTCGATTTCCGCCACTTCGCCAAGCTGCAAAAACGTTATGTGGCATTTTAAGACGACACAACAACCATTAAACTGACAGACAATTATCGAAACGACAGGACGACATATAAACTTAACAGCGGACTTTTTTCCGACACGACAGCCCAATGCTTCGTGTTTTATTTTTTTTGCCGACCCGCATTTTTTAAAAACAATTTTAGCCAGCCGCACAAGTGGCACATTTGGTTTTGCCCGACACACAAGCCAACGCTTCGCAAAATCAAAAGAGCCACTTTTTAGCCAACGCCTCGACAATAAATCGTATTTTGCACTAATGAATTTGAATGAATAAATGATAGATAAAAAGACACTTTCTGAACGTGATATATGCACAAAGTTTATTACTCCTGCGGTTGAAAAATCGGGTTGGAATAGACTGACACAGCTATTGGAGGAAGTTTCCTTCACGGACGGAAAAATATATGTTAGAGGTAAACTAACAGCAAGGGGAAATCAAAAACGGGCGGACTACATTTTGTATTACAAACCGAATATCCCTATTGCCATTATTGAAGCCAAAGACAATAACCATTCTGTTAGAGCAGGTATTCAGCAAGCTTTAGGCTATGCAACAATCCTTGATATTCCTTGTGTTTTCAGCAGCAACGGTGACGGCTTTTTATTTCACGACCGCACCACAACGGACGGAAACATAGAAACTGAAATTGGTTTAGACGAGTTTCCTACTCCGCAACAACTTTGGGAGAAATACAAAAAATACAAAGGAATCACGACTGATGAAGCTGAAAAAATTGCTTCGCAGGATTATTACTTTGACGGCACAAACCGCAAACCAAGATACTACCAACAAATTGCAGTAAACAGAACAGTTGAAGCCATTGCCAACGGACAAGGCAGAATACTGCTTGTAATGGCAACAGGTACTGGAAAAACTTATACCGCTTTTCAAATTATTCACCGACTCTGGAAAAGCGGAGCAAAAAAACGCATTCTGTTTTTAGCCGACCGAAACGCTTTAATTGACCAAACCCGAAGAGGCGACTTCAAACACTTTAAAGATAAAATGACGGTGGTAAAACACCGACAAATTGATAAAAGCTATGAAATTTATTTGGCTTTGTATCAAGGTTTATCGGGCACAGACGAAGACTCAAACGTTTACAAACAGTTTTCGCCTGACTTCTTCGACTTGATTGTAATTGATGAGTGCCACAGAGGAAGTGCGAAAGAAGACAGCAGTTGGAGAGAAATTTTATCCTATTTCAAAAATGCTACACATATTGGTTTAACAGCTACTCCTAAAGAAACCAAAGAAACAAGCAACACTGAATATTTTGGCGACCCTGTTTATACCTATTCATTGAAACAAGGAATTGACGATGGTTTCCTTGCTCCTTATCGGGTAGTAAGAATTGGTTTGAACGTAGATGCCGAAGGTTGGCGACCAGACCAAGGCAAAACCGACAAAGTCGGAAATATTGTTGAAGATAGAATTTACAACCGAAAGGACTTTGACCGAAATTTAGTTATTGAAGAACGGACAGAATTAGTTGCCAAAAAACTTACAGAGTTTTTAAAAGGTTACGACCGTTTCGCTAAAACCATTGTGTTTTGTGTGGACATTGACCACGCTGAACGAATGAGAACAGCATTAGCTAAACAAAATGCTGATTTGGTTGCGGAGAATTACAAATACGTAATGCAAATAACTGGCGACAATGACGAAGGCAAAAGGGAGTTAGACAACTTCATAAATCCCGAAGAAAAATATCCAGTAATTGCCACTACTTCTGAATTAATGACTACTGGCGTTGATGCACAAACTTGCAAAGTAATTGTGTTGGATGCCAACATCAATTCAATGACCAAGTTCAAACAAATTATTGGTAGAGGAACTCGAATCAATGAAGAATACGGAAAACTCTATTTCACCATTCTTGATTTTAGAAACGCAACAGATTTATTTGCCGACAAAGATTTTGATGGCAACCCAATTCGAGTAAAACCAGTTTCGCAAGACGAAGATTTATCATTGGTAGTTATTGAAGAAGAAGAAAACACTGTAACAGTTTTAGACGAAGCTACAGGCGAAGAAATTGTATTTGAAAAAGCACAAATTCGTTATCCTGAAGGTTCAAAATTAGGAGGCAATTGGGTTGATAGAGAACCTGATGCCAAAAGAGAAAAGGTTTATGTAAACGGTGTGGATGTTTCTGTTTTGGTGAGCCGTGAAATGTATTTTGACCAACACGGAAAACCAATTACCACAAGTTTAAAAGACCATACCAAAGAAATCATAAAAGAAAAATTTGCTTCGCTTGACGACTTTTTAAATAAATGGAACACCACCGACCGCAAAGAAGCCATCATTGCTGAATTGCAGGAACAAGGCGTAATGGTGGAAGCCTTGTATGAAGCAGTTGACAAGCAAGTTGATTTGTTCGACTTGATTTGTCACGTTGCTTTTGACCAACCACCAATGACAAGAAAGGAACGAGCCAACAACGTAAAAAAGCGAAACTACTTTACAAAATATGGCGACCAAGCCAAAAAAGTATTGGAAGCATTGCTAGATAAATATGCTGATGAAGGAATTACCAACATCGAAAATCTGGGAATCTTAAGAGTAAATCCATTTGATGAATTTGGAAGTCCTATTGAAATTTTCAGTGAGTTTGGCAGCAAAGAAAAATATTTGCAAGCCGTAAAAGAATTAGAAATTGAATTGTATAAAAATATAGGATAGTTTTTAGGGACCTTGGTGACATCCAAAATTGTCACAAAAAAAAGAATGAAAGAAGAACAACAAAACAACAAAGGTTTTATTCCATTACACGGTGGTTATAAGAATCTGATAACCTATCAGAAATCTGAAATCATTTATGATGGTACCATTTACTTTACCAAACGATTCTTTCAAAAATACGACCGCACCATTGACCAAATGGTGCAGGCTGCCCGAAGCGGCAAACAAAATATTGTTGAAGCAAGTATGGCCTCCGGCACTTCTAAGGAGATGGAAATAAAACTTACTAATGTTGCCAGAGCGTCATTAGAAGAACTAAAAATAGATTACCAAGATTTTTTAAGAACTAATAAACTGCCAATTTGGGATAAGGAGAATAAACTAACAACAAGATTTAGGGAAATAAATAGAACGCCCAATGCTACTTATGAAACTTACCAAAAAGCTATTGAACATGAACAACCTGAAATTTGTGCAAATTCAATGATTTGCATGATAAACATAGTTAGCTATTTATTGGCACAACAAATAAAGTCTTTAGAAAAAGCATTTATTAATGAAGGAGGCTTAAAGGAGAGGATGACAAAGGCAAGGTTAAATATTCGTAACAACAAAAAATAGAATTAGGGACTATGGCGACTTTGGTGACACGTCCCTAGTTGTCACAAAAGTCCCAAATTACACTAAAAACAAAAAATTAAACAAATGAGCAATATTGGAGGCATAGTAAAAAGCATTCAAAACATCATGTGGCAAGACACAGGCTTGAATGGCGATGCACAGCGCATTGAACAATTGGGTTGGATGCTTTTTCTAAAAATATTTTCGGATAAAGACAAAGAATTAGAGTTGTTGGACGACAAATACCAATCGCCCATTCCCGACAAATTTCATTGGGTAAAAGAAAAAGGAAATTGGGCTGGCGATGATGAAGGAATGACAGGCGATGAATTGTTAGAGTTTGTGGACAGGCAATTGTTTCCTGCACTTCGCAATTTAGATTTAAGCACGGGCAACCAACGGGCAGTAATAGTGCGTGAAGTATTTGAAGGCAACAACAACTATATGAAAAGCGGTATCAATATTCGTAAGGTGTTGAACAAGCTCAATGAAATTGATTTTAACATTGCCAAAGACCGCCATGCTTTTGGCGAACTGTACGAAACCATTTTAAAGGAATTACAAAGTGCCGGCAAAAGTGGTGAGTTTTATACACCAAGAGCCATTACACAATTCATTACCGAAATTATAAATCCGCAATTGGGTGAAAAAGTGCTTGACCCTGCTTGCGGAACGGGTGGCTATTTAACTTGTGCCATTGAGCATTTGAAGAAACAAGCCAAAAATGTAAACGATAGAAAAAGCATTGAACAAAATATTGCCGGTTGGGAATACAAACCATTGCCTTATTTGTTGGCAACAACCAATCTCATTTTGCACGATATTGAAATTCCTAACATCAAATTTGGTGATGCCTTAGACCAACCACTGAGCAATTTTACCGAAAAGCACCGAGTAAATGTAATATTGGCAAACCCGCCATTTGGTGGCATTGTAGCCAACAACAACGAAACCAATTTTCCGCAAACTTACCGTACCAAAGAAAGTGCTGACCTGTTTTTAATATTGATGATTCATTTATTAAAGCAAGACGGACGAGCAGGCATTGTTTTGCCCGATGGCAGCCTTACAGGCGATGGCGTAAAGCAAAGGATAAGACAAAAATTGTTGGAAGATTGCAACCTGCATACCATTATCCGTTTGCCCAATTCCGTTTTTCAACCTTATGCAACGGTGGCAACTAACCTATTGTTTTTTGATAAAGGCAAACCTACCAAAGAGGTATGGTATTACGAACACCGTATGCCCGAAGATTACAAAGCATACAGTAAAACAAGACCCATTCAGCTAAAGGAATTTGACCCTATTAAAAAATGGTGGAACAAACGAAAGGAAAGCGATATTGCTTGGAAAGTAAACATCAAAACCATCATTGAACGTGGCTATGATTTGGACATAAAAAACCCAACTAAACCCCAAGAAGAAAAAGAATACAACAGTGCCGAACTAATGGAAATGTTGTCGGTTTCATTTGAGAAAAGTCAAACATTATTGAAGCAATTGAAGCAGGCAGTAAAATGAATTTGAAGCAAAAAATATCTATACGTTTTTTTAACGACCAAGAAGTGCGTGCTGTTTGGGACGAGCAACATGCCAAATGGTGGTTTTCGGTATTGGATATTGTGGGTGTGCTAAACGAAGAGCCTGATTATACAAAGGTGAGAAACTATTGGAAATACCTCAAAGCCAAACTAAAAAAAGAAAACAATCAGTTGGTTAGTGCCACTACCCAACTGAAATTAGTGGCTGCTGATGGCAAAAAGTACACTACCGATATGTTGGATAGCGATGGGGTAACTGCATTAGCCAAACACTTTCCAAACAATAAAGCTATTAAGTTTTTAGACTGGTTTTTCTACAGCGACACCAGCATAGACGGACAAAGTAAGAAAAAAGCCTACACCCTTTTTGAAAGTAATTTAATCAACGAATTTGAGGTAGGTACCACCAAAGGCTTGCAACAAATACACGCATATTTGTTTGGCGGATTATATGATTTTGCCGGACAAATAAGAGAAAAAAATATTTCAAAAGGCGGCTATCAATTTGTGTATGCACAGCATTTAAAAAACACTTTACAAAAAATAGATGCCATGCCGCAAACCACCTTAAATGAAATTGTTTTAAAATATACCGAAATGAACAAGGCACACCCCTTTATGGAAGGCAATGGGCGAAGTACAAGAATATGGCTGGATATGATGCTAAAAAAAGAACTTAAAAAATGTGTGGACTGTAGCAAAATAAAAAAAGAAAAGTACATGAATGCTATGATTATTAGTACGGTTGATTACACAGTAGTACTACAACTGATAACAAATGCCTTAACCACTAAAATTAACGACCAAGCAATGTATATGAAAGGCATTGATTACTCTTATTACTATGAAGAAAATAATTAAAACAGGCAGTGAAATGAGTTGGAAGAAAGTGAAATTGGGTGAGGTTTTAAAGGTTAGAGATAACCGCTTTAAACCAAAGGACAAAGCAATTGAAGGTCTAAAAAGAATTGATAAAATAGATTTCTCTGGTGAAATATTTATTTCAGATAAGACATCAAACACCGATATGATTTTGATTAAAAAAGGAGATTTGGTGATTTCTGGAATTAATGTAGAAAAAGGAGCAATGGCAGTTTACACTGGCGAAGATGATATAATTGCAACTATTCATTACTCATCATATAGCTTTGATAAAAACAAAACAGATATTGAGTTTTTGAAATACTTCTTAAAAAGTATTGAATTTAAAAATGCATTAAAAGAACAAGTACCGGGAGGAATTAAAACAGAAATAAAACCTAAGCATTTACTCCCTCTTATTGTTGAAATCCCAACGGATATAAAAGACCAAAGAGAAGTTGTTAAATTATTAAAGGATAGGAATTCAAAAATTGACACCCTCTCCACCGAACTCACCCACCAACTCACTTTAGTAAAAAAACTCCGTCAGCAATTGTTGCAAGATGCGGTGCAAGGCAAATTGGTCTCTCAAAATAAAAAGGACGAACCGGCAAGCGAATTGCTCAAAAAAATAAAAGCCGAAAAATTGAATAGCGTTGGGCTTAAGCCCAACGCAAAAAAGAAAACAAATAGCCTCGCCTTAAAAAGCGAGACAAACATCAAACCCGAGGAAATTCCTTTTGAAATCCCTGATAATTGGGTGTGGTGTAGGTTGGGGGAAATTTGCGATACTCGTTTGGGTAAAATGCTTGACGGCACCAAGAATAAAGGCGAATATTATCCATACTTTAGAAATCTAAATGTACAGTGGTATCGATTTGAATTAGATGATGTGCTTCTGATGAAATTTGAAGAATCAGAATTAGAGGAATACTCTGTAAAAAAGGGTGACTTGTTAATTTGTGAAGGCGGTTATCCTGGACGAGGTGCAATTTGGGAATCAGAAGATGAAACATTTAGGTTTCAAAAGGCAATACATAGGGTAAGGTTTTATACTAATATCCCAGCAAAGCTTTATTTGTTTTACTTGGATTTAATTTGTTCAAATGGAAAAATTAAAGACTACTTAACAGGTTCAGGAATTCAGCATTTGACGGGAATATCATTAAAAAAAATGCCAATTCCCCTTCCCCCACTTTCCGAACAAAACCGCATCGTTCAAAAATTAGATGAACTAATGCAGTATTGCAATAAGTTGGAAGCAAGCATCAAACTAAGCCAAGCACATAATGAAACACTACTGCAACAGGTTTTGAGAGAGGCATTGCGTCCGCCTGCTGGCAAGGCAGGGAAAGAAGTGGTTGAAGTTTAAAAAAAATAAAGAAAATGAATCAAGAACAAAAACAAAGAGTATTATCCCAATTAGACCCGTTTTGGAAGTTGGACATTGACAAACGCATTGCAGAGGTTTACAAGGACTACACAGACCTTTCAAGCATGGCAGTTGGTTATTACACCGTAAGTGAATTGTCGCAATACTCTAAGAAAGTTATTTCACAACTGGGGCAAGTTCTTGAAACACCTTTTTCAAATATTCTTCCCTTTCAGTATCAATTTCAAAATGATTTTGGTAATGGAAATTTAGGTGACGACTTGGCGAATTTAAACGCATACATCGAAGCGAACAACTTTACAGAAGCAGTCAATGTTTTAACTCGTTTGGTTTACTATCAAGTTGCAAATGGCTTTTGGGATAAAGTTTTTGAGAAAGACGATAAAAAGCAATTTGCCCAAATTGTAGAAATGGAAAGCAAATTGAAATTAATTTCAGAGCAACTTTCTAAAAGTATTGAAACAAATAAAACGCTTCTTGAATCACTGAAAACAGAAAAGGAAAATCTTGAATTACTGGTAACAACCAAAAAGAAAGAACTTGCAGAAATTGAAGGATTATTACCAACAGCAAGAAATAATTCAGACGAAATAAATAAACTTCTAAATACAAGCGCCGCTACAAATGAATCAATAAACAGCCTGTTATCACAGCAGAACACAAATCTAGATACAATCACTAAAAAGATTGAAGAAGAAAAAACGGTTTATACTGCTTTCCAAAAGGACATTAAAGAATTAAAAGAGTTGTTCAATACTGAAATTGAAAACGGTGGAAAGAAAAATGTTGAATTTGATAAAATGCTTGCTTCGGTTTTAGAACAGAGTAAAACATTTGATAAACAAATTTTAGTCTTGAATGAACTCATCGGAAAAGAAGGAGCAGTAAGACTATTCAACACTTTCAACGACAGAAAAAAAGATTTAGACGCACCTGTAAAACGATGGGCTTGGATTGTTATTGGAACTGGTGTTGCCGCTTTGATTTTAATAATTGGAATATTTACAAACTTCTTCGGTTTGATTCCTACAATGAAAATGCCTGATACAATAGATTGGCAATTCTTGGTTATTAACTCATTAAAATCAACTCCGATTATGATTGTATTGTTCTTTACAATAAAACAATATGTAAGAGAAAGAACATTCCAAGAAGAATATGCCTTTCGTTCTGCTATTGCATTGACAGTTCAAGCGTATGGTGACATTTCTGGTTCAAAAAAGGAAGACCTGATTTTGCAAGCGGTTTCTACAATCTATTCCTTACCATCAATGATGAAAGACAAACCAACAAGTTTTTTCGGATATAGGAGTAAAACATTAACTGACACAATGAAGGAGATAAACGAAACTTTAAAGACAATTAAGAAATAGCCAACGCAATTTGCAAGCACAATTAAAAACCGCACAAGCCGACACACGACCAAAGTTTTTAATAGAGCTTGCAAAGCCGACCCAAAAGAAAAATTGTTTTTAAAAAATTTCCAACGCTTCAAAAAAAATAAAACACCCGGCACACAAGCCCGACAAAAAAGCACTCGACAAATGACACAAACGGACGACATAAAAATGGTTGTAACCCACGACAGACAAGGAACGCCAGCCTATAACATGATCGGTTTGGCAATATGGCGGCTGAAGTGCTTCTATGAAACATTTGTGCAAGGTTCAACAGCAGTAATTCTATTGAGCTTTTGTACTAAAAATCCGTTCCTTAGTGATAAATTTAATAGCGGATACGGGCTGACGATTTTCAAATACCGCCAAATCGCCCTGCCGTAGCCGTTATGTACCATGCTAATAGAATGTTTACAATCGGCTTTTTATATCCCCCCTTTTTTTCTCTATCGGCGTTTTCGCTTCAACTCTTCAGCATAGATTACATCTGCATTTGATTCGCTATGTTCTAATGTTTCGATAATAACTTCACGTAGTTGCGGCTCTTTAAGGTAAGGGGCTAAAATGTCTTTATAGCCACCTTTTTTATAAACACCTAATGCCACAACGGCATATCCTTTTATGCCGGCTTCCCATTCCTTCAATGCTTGCACAATTAGAGATTCTACTTTTTTATTCGTGTCAAATCTGGCTAAGGTTTGAAGGGCAAAGACTTTGGCCCTTGGACGTTTATCTTGAATTCGTTCATATCCGGTTCGGATAATGCTTTGTTCGTTCATTGATAAATACAAGGGTAATAAAGGGCTGTTTGAAAAGTCATTCATGTCAACCAGATAGTCAAAGGCGATGGTGGTTTGAGTTGGCAAGAGTTTCATGATAGCTGCAACATTTAGTGTTTTTAAAAACTTGTTGTCTTCAACATTCATCCGTTCCAGCAAAAGAGCGTTGTATTCTTTATCGCCAAGTGAAGCTACTAATCGGTATGCTATTCCTTTCTGATAATAGTTAGTAGAGTTTAAAAGTTTGCCGATATTATCTGTATAAATTTTATAGCTTTTAAATTCTGAAAAATCTACCGAAATACGTTCTAAGGAGTCGAGTGTGTGGTAAAATTGCTTAAATTCTTTTTCTGCAAATCGCCTATCAAGACAATTTTTAAACGACCGTTCTATCACATAAGGCACAGCAGAAAAAGCCGTAGTAGCAAGAAAAAACAAAAAGATAAAAATCAATATTTTCATAGTGGAAACTCAACACAAAGGCTGCAAAATAGTAAAGAGCCGCCTTATTCAGACAGCTCTTTGATAAAATACAAAATCATGTTTTATAAAAACCGTTTAAGCACTTACAGCTTTTTGAACTAATTCAGCTGCTTCGCTCAACAAAATGGCACTTTCTACTTTCAATCCGCTTTCTTCTATCAATTTTTTAGCTTCAGCGGCATTTGTTCCTTGTAATCGAACAATAATTGGGATGTTGATGTTGCCTAATTTATTATATGCTTCAATTACACCCGCCGCTACTCGATCACAACGAACAATACCACCAAAGATATTGATCAGAATAGCTTTTACATTCGGGTCTTTCAAAATAATTCGGAAACCGGCTTCTACGGTTTGTGCATTGGCAGTTCCTCCAACATCCAAAAAGTTAGCAGGCTCACCACCGGCCAATTTAATCATATCCATAGTTGCCATAGCTAAACCTGCACCATTCACCATACAACCTACGTTACCATCTAACTTCACATAATTAAGGTTGAATTCGCCGGCTTCTACCTCGGTAGGATCTTCTTCATTTTTATCGCGCATATCAACTAAATCAGCATGGCGCATTAAGGCATTATCATCAAGGTTCATTTTACAATCCACCGCAACAACTTTGTCATCGGCTGTTTTAAACAGTGGATTGATTTCAAGCATAGAGCAATCCAGTCCTACATAAGCATTGTAAAGGTTCACTACAAACTTGGTCATATTTTTGAAAGCCTCACCACTCAAGCCTAAATTGAATGCAATTTTTCGTGCTTGAAAAGCTTGTAAGGGCATGTTTGGATGCACCCATTCTTTGAATATTTTTTCCGGTGTATGATGAGCTACTTCTTCAATATCCATTCCACCTTCCGTAGAATACATTATGACGTTTTGCTTCTTAGCACGATCCAGCAAAATAGAGAGATAAAATTCTTTGCGTTCGCTGGGTCCGTCATAATACATATCTTGAGCTACCAGAATTTTATGAACCACTTTTCCGACAGCACCGGTTTGAATGGTAACTAATGTGTGTCCTAATATATTTTTGGCTACTTTTTCAACATCTTCAGCACTTTTCACCACTTGAACACCGTGTTGTTCAGGCACTTCTTTCATGGTTCCTTTTCCACGCCCACCGGCATGGATTTGCGCTTTTACTACTGCGAATTTTGTGCCGTTGTCCACTGCCATTTGTTTGTAAGCATTCAACGCGCTATCTACCGTATCCACAGCAATGCCGCCTTGTGTGGGAACGTTATATCGTTTCAGTAATTCTTTTGCTTGGTACTCGTGTAAATTCATACGTCAAAAAAAATTTGCGCGAAGATAGTAGATAATTGGTCAAAGCGGTAGTGATTACTATTAGACTATGATGATATTAATTTGAACTCCATTGATCATTGCCCTTTTCATACTTTCTTCTTCAACATTTATCTATTTTTTCTCTCTTTTCTCACTTATTGGTGAATAAATTTTTGAATCCATCGTGTTCCATCTGCTGAAGCTTCGATAAAATACATCCCTGCCGGCAATCCTGAAAGGGAAAGCGTTGTTTCTGATTTTCCGCTTGGTGCATTTATCGTTTTACTTTGAAGGATTTGCCCTGTAATATTATAGAGCTTTAAAACAACTGTAGTTGGTTGATTTAATGACATGTTCACTCCTACATTTTCGAAAGCCGGATTATTGTTGATTTTAAAAATTAGGTTATCCTTTTCTGAAATCGAAGCAATTTTATCAATAAGAATCATGCCTGTATCTATACGCTTATACCAAACCGGAGCCGTAATAGTTCGCTTTCCGGCAATAGTAATATCGGCATAGTAGTAGGCAATGGCACTATCAGGCAAAGAAAAATCAGTGAAATTTAACGTTCTGCCTGAAATAGACGTAAGTGCCGTTGCAACGGTATTGCTTCCGGGTCTGCCGCTCATCAAAGTAATATGGGGTGTTCCGGTCGGGTTGGTGGGATCATAGGCATAAATGGTCAATGCAGGAGCAAAACTATGAGTGATTTCGGTTCCCATTTGGCGGTTATAGACCAATATCTCAGCACGTGTATCACAATCTTCGGTAGCATAAAAGCGCATTTGATTCATAGCAATCATAAAATCATTTTTAGATAGAGAAGGTGCAATCACGGCAGTTCGGGAATAGGCTGTTGTGCCAAAGGTTGTGTAGTGGTTATCATGATCTACTAAAGGTGCTACTCGATATCCTCTTGCCAGCATGGCTTGATAGTAGGGCAAATAAGACATGCTGCTGGCAGGGTCAGTATAATTTGTATTTGTACTGAATGCTGGACCGCTTTCAACGGCTATTCCAACCAATGCACTATCGGCACGAGCATTGAGCGATTGATAGGCAAGATTTCCAAAATCAGAAAATGATGGATGTGCCAATGTTGCAAAAGCACGATTGGAAGAGGCATTTAACACCTTTCTGAACAAGCCGCTGTCAGATAAATAATCATTCTTAGGAACATAGATATCATAGTTGGGGCTACCATTCAGCTTTTCCCAACCAATAAGGCTATCAACACCATAAACCAAAACGTGTCCACCGCCTGAACTGATAGTCCCCCACTCCATGCCGTATAAGGCAAGAAAACCACTGTGAGTAGAAGTATAATTAGCGGCTTCCGTTAAACCTAATTGATACTTGGGCAACAACATGCCGGGGTTTTTGGCTTGCGAATAATGATTATGCTCACTGATACCCAAAAAGTCCATGCAGAGCGCGTTTTGAGCATAAGAGTAATCGTCGGTTGGCGTATAGGTTGCGTTGTCTTTATTGCCATCCGAATAGGAGCTATGGGCATGTAAATTACCAAAGTAAAAATGATAGGCGGGATTGTTGGTAGTAGCGGTTGAGCCTTGCAAATAGGTGATTGTTCGATAAATAGGTCCACCAATACAATCATCATTGTAGCCAAAAACAAAAAAATTGTAGGTCGTATTTGCCATCAAATTGTTGGCTGAAAAGCTATAATTAGCACCGGTTGATACAACCGTTCCTCCTCCTAATGAATTACCAATGGTATAGCTGCTTTGGTTTTGTGGCATTGCACTGAGTGTGTTATTGGCACTCATGACCACCAAATATCCGTTCACAACAGATGGATAAGGATTGAAGAAGCCATGAATAAAATTGCTTCCTGTTGTAAAATTTAAGTTGCTGGCATCACCATTCGGAGTTTGACAATTGTAAAAAATCGTTGTTGATTTTTGCCCGATCAAGGGGCTTGTCAACAAATAGACCGGACCGTTGCTGCAAGCATAATTATTGAGTGCAAAGACAAAAAAATGATAGTTAGTAGAATGGCTGAGATTGCCGGCAATGAAGGAAGTGCCAGCACCTCGATAAACGACGGTATCATTACCTAAATAATTTCCTACTTGATATTGAGTGCCATTTACGGGAAAGTTGCTTAACGTACTATTTTTACTGGCAATGACAAGATATTCACTGGCACCTTGCCCGGCGGTAAAGCTGACTGGAATAGTATGTGTAGTGGGCTTTCCAAAAATAAGGTTAGAAGGTTGAGTTGTTGGTGGCACACAAGGCGGACCCGCCGGTGTCATCTGCATTCCGACAAGCGGATTTTGAGTTTTGTATCGAATGATGCCATTGCAATAAATATTAGACGAGAAAATGTAAAAAGTATAGGGCGTTTGAGGGCTTAGGTTAGTTGCAGAAAAAGAAGGATTGTTGCCACGATAAATTACAGTTCCGGTACCGATAATATCACCCACATGATATACAACGCCATTGACTGGTGTATCATTCAAGTTGCCTTGATCGGTCATTACAATTAAATATTCGTCCGGTGCTGGTGATGCAGTAGTAAAATTTCCCTGAAATGAAGTCGGTGTAAGGTTGCTAAATGTTAAACCGGTTGCAGATGAAGTTGGTGTTGCACAAGGGTTTCCGGTAGCTGTTATGGTCAAATCGTCTATTGAAATTAAGGGTCGAGACCCGGAACTTCCGCCTGTTGCATTAAAGTAATAGAATCGCAATCGAGCATTTGGATTGTTATTAAACGAAGCAGGAAGTGCTAAATTGGCAATAGATCCATTAGCACTTATGTAGTTAGTAATAGAAACAGCAGCACCGGTTAATTCTGTAAATGTTGTACCGTTTATTGAGGCATAAACCTTTAAGGCTCCATTCCGATTGCTGGTAGAAGTTCCGTTAAACACCGTTGCCCAATTGAAACTGAGTGTTCCGGCATTGATTCCGGTAAAGTCCATAAAAAAATCGAAGGCTACCGAACTGGTGTTATTAGTGGTTCCCGTAACCAACATCATCATCTTTCCATTTATGGAGTCGCGTTGCAATCCGCCGGAGCTTTGAGTGGCCCATGCAGCAGAAGAAGTAGTAATTTTTGTTGGATCAGGAATAGCATTGGTGCCACCTATGGGAACAGATGCAAAACGATTACTTCCATATCCCGATGCAAAATTATTAGCCCAAAAACCAATACTGTCAAAGTTTTCAACGTAGGTGAGGGCAGGCTGAAAAGCCATTGGCACCGGTGTTTGAGCTAATCCTATAAATGAGCATAAAAAACTGCATAAAAAAAGACTGATGTGCTTCATCTTTATGAAAAATAAAAAAATAAAAAAAATATGGCGATGAGATTCTGTAACTGATAACCAAAATTGTAATTGAGTTAACAATTTTTAGTATGGTAACTAATTCTATTCACAATGCTATTCTACAATGTCGTATTCTTTAATTTTCCGGTAGAGGGTGCGTTCTGAAATGCCTAACTCTTTAGCTGCATCTCGTCTTCTTCCTTTATGCTTTTTCAGGGCTTTTACAATAAAGTCTTTCTCTCTATCTGCCAACATAAGCGATTCTTCAACTTCTTCATGTTGATCCATTCTTTGTTCAGCAGGTAGGTAAATAGGAGCCGGAGAATTATTCATTCTTGATGGTGAAAGTGGCAAGTTTTCTGAAGGTCTATTGAAGGAAGGTAAAATAGACTCCGGCACTACACCTTGTGAAACACCATTTTGCCGATGTGCTAACTCCAGCATCATCTGCTTCATGTCATTTATATCCTTTTTTAAATCAAAAAACAGCTTGTATAAAATATCTCGTTCTGTACCGGAAAACTGGCTGGATGTTGCTCCTCCACCACCGGCAAGTGCTGGCAATAAGGAAATGGATCGTGTATCTTTTTTCGGTAAAAAGATTTCAAAATCTTCCGCATGCAGCAATTTTTCTTTTGCCAAAACCGACACTTGTTCTGCAATGTTTTTTAGTTCACGCACATTTCCATTCCAAGGATAGTCAATGAGCATTTGCACAGCTGAAGCGTCTAATTGTACAGTTTGAGTACGGTATCTTTCCGAAAAATCCGATGCAAATTTTCTAAACAAAAGAGGAATATCTTCTTTCCTATCACGCAAAGAAGGTACCCGAATCGGCACTGTGCTTAATCGGTAATATAGATCCTCACGAAACCTCCCCTGTTGGGTAAAGTCCAGTAAATCCTTATTGGTAGCTGCTATAACGCGAACATCTGTTTTTTGAACTTTAGATGAGCCTACACGAATAAATTCTCCTGTTTCCAATACCCTCAACAAGCGAGCTTGCGTTCCTAAGGGCATTTCTCCTATTTCATCCAAAAAAATAGTGCCGCCATTCACCGTTTCAAAATATCCTTTCCGACTATCAATGGCACCGGTAAAAGCTCCTTTTTCATGTCCGAATAATTCGCTGTCAATAGTACCTTCGGGAATAGCACCGCAGTTTACAGCAATAAATGGATTGTGCTTTCGGGGTGATAAAGAATGTATGATGTTTGAAAACACTTCCTTTCCTACTCCACTTTCGCCCACAATAAGAACTGTCAAATCTGTATTGGCAACCTGAATTGCAGTGCTCAGTGCATGGTTGAGCGCAGATGAGTTGCCAATTATGCCAAATCTGTTTTTGATATTTTGAATATCCATGCGGTCGGAAAAAAATTTTTAAGCTGGTGTTTTTACTATTAAATCATTTCACCCAAAAGAGTTGCGGAAGTAGCATCTAAAATACGAACGTGTACATAATCACCTTTCTTCAACGTCCTGTTTTCTTTTGGGAAAACAACTACTTTATTTTGACTGTTCCTACCACTCCAATGAGCATCACTTCGCTTGCTGGTAGCCTCTATCAGCACTTCAAATTCTTTTCCGATATCGGCTCGATAACTTTCTAACGAATGTTTGTTTTGCAACTTGATAATTTCTTCCAATCGGCGTTTTTTCGTTTCCTCAGGTACATCATCTTCATATCTACGTGCGGCTAAAGTGCCAGGGCGGTCGCTATAAGAAAACATATATGCCATATCAAAACGGCACAAATCCATCAGGCTGAGTGTATCTTGATGATCAGCTTCCGATTCTGTACAAAACCCTGAAATAACATCCGTACTCAACCCACAATTCGGCATATATTCTCTTATGCGTTTCACTTTGTTGAGATACCATTCACGGGTGTATGTACGATTCATCAATTGCAAAACACGTGTATTTCCACTTTGTACAGGCAAATGAATGTATTTACAAATATTGTGGTGCCTTGCCATGGCTTCCAACACATCATCGGTTATGTCTTTGGGATGTGAGGTAGAAAAACGAACACGAAGCATTGGGCTAATGCCGGCAACCATTTCTAACAGCTTGGCAAACGTTATCGGTTGTGAATCTGCTTCTTGAAAATGATAGCTATCTACGTTTTGCCCCAAAAGGGTTACTTCTTTAAACCCTTGATCTACCAATTGCTGACATTCTGCTAAAATGCTGACTGCATCTCTACTACGTTCTCGTCCACGTGTAAATGGCACCACACAAAAGGTACACATATTGTTGCAACCGCGCATGATACTCACAAAGGCGGTAACACCATTGCTATCTAACCTAACAGGCGAAATATCGGCATAAGTTTCTTCCCTACTCAACAAGACATTGACGCTTTTTTGTCCGCCTTCTGCTTCTTCAATCAATCCGGGTAAACTTCTATAAGCATCCGGGCCTACTACAATATCTACTAACTTTTCTTCTTCCAAAAATTTGGCTTTCAGGCGTTCAGCCATACATCCCAATACGCCTATCAACATTCCCGGGCGTTGTTCTTTTACCTTTCTAAATGCCTGTAATCGATGTCGAACGGTTTGTTCTGCCTTTTCACGAATAGAACAAGTGTTTAGGAAAACCAGATTGGCTTCCTCATAATTTTTAGTCGCACCAAATCCTTCAGCGTTTAAAATAGACGCTACTATTTCGCTATCGCTAAAATTCATTTGACAGCCGTAGCTTTCAATGTAGAATTTTTTGGAGTAACTGTTCGGATCGTTTGCAAAAGGTGCATAAGCTTCACCTTGTCGTTCCTCGCGAATATCTTTTACTAGCATCCCTGCCATAATTTCCGAAAAAATTTTGGCAGCAAAGGTAACAAATTAGGATATAGGAATCAGGATAGGATTCTATGTGCTATAATTCTCTTCTTTAGTAGGTCACTTTTTCCTTTAATGCTACTTTAAAATTAATAGTTTATCCAAACTACACCCCATCGTGGTAATCTATTGACAGAAAGCAAAATTAATTTACCTTGGGAGGTGCGCAGGAATTGGACATGGTTATTTATCGTAATGGCATTTTCATCAATGGAATGGTCGAACCTATCAAAAGAATGTGGCGAACCGTGATAGCCTTGTACTTCCATTCTCAATGGATTAGTAGCATCTTCAAAATCTTTTAGTATCTTTGTACGGTCGCTTTGGCTAATGCTCGTTTCGGACGTGTAGGAAGACGGTCTCTTAGGAGTTGCACTTTCATCATTAGTTGAGCGACTTTTTTCTGCCCACATGGTTACGTTCTCCATGTTTGTATTACCTGCACTTACCTCACGCTCTACCACTACTACATAACCGTTTTCTAAGTCTTTGTAATACCTTACACTTTCTGCTCCTTTTGTTGTTGGGTTACCTTTAACCACTCTATCGGGAGACCCCATAATATACGGTGCAAGGGCTATATCCTCTTTGGTTAATGGTATTGAGTTTTTTTGCAACTTCTCCCCATCAATGCCGTGCATATTGTTAATATGTCTTACCTCGTCCGCTTTTATCCTATGGCTGTTTATCTTATGTCCCAATACTTTTTCGGCGGCACGGTTGGCACTTTCAGGAATTTCGATACTCGCTTTGCCGTCTTTTATTTTTCCGTCTAATACATCTTTTATAAATTGCGATGCTTTGGCTACTTGGCTCGCTATACTCGCATTCTTTTCATACGCTGCGGCAAAGTCTTTCCCAAACCTTTGTTCCATATCGGCTCGCATCTTCGCTTCATCTACGGTAATAGACTTAGCCAATCCTTTACCAAACAACTTACCAATGAAACTCGTCTTTTCTTTCGCTGTTAATGGTGCGGTTTGGTTAGTCTTATTTCCTTTTTGGAATAAAATATTATTGTTGTCGCTACTGAATGTGCCTACATTGTCTGTGGAGGATTTTATTTGGGAGGGGGAGAAAGCCACCCATTCTTGATTAAGATTACCGTTATAATAAACACCATCATAACCCTCCTCTTTTCTATTCTCTGTAAATTCACGACTTACTTCTTTACTGTCTTTATCCGCCAATCTCATATTATCGGAATCAGTAGCGTAATAAGGGTTTCTAATATTCAAAAACACATCCATTACCCTTTTGCCGTACTGTCCGTCAAGGCTTCTATCACCAAAAAAATAAAAACCACTTCCTAACCAACCTGAATCGTTCTCTTGCTGATTAATAAATTCGCTAAAAGACTTGTTGGTAGAATGTGCCACCACTAACGGTTCTCCGTTCTCATCAACTACCTTACTTGCATTTTCAGGGTCGTTTTCCCAATCACCGAACCAATCTTTAAACTCCTTTGTCCTTACTTGTAGCCATTGTCTTTCATTTAAGTTTGTAGGCTTACCATTAGGTGCTTTCATAAAAGTACCATTCTTTATGGCTTCGTCTTTTATGCTTTGTAGTTGGGATTCATAGGCGTTATTGTCAATGCTATTCTGTACCTCATTAGCTCCATAAATATATATCTTGCTATCTTCTGCAACATCTTCTGTCTCGCTTAACATTTGCGCTTTGCGTTCCTGCTCGGTCATTGTTAAGCGTTTCTCTGCGTTGCGGGCTTCTACTTCGCCTGCTAATCTTCTGTATAATTTAGGGGCATTTTCATACTCTGATATTGCTTTTTGTAGTTTAATCAAATTGTTTGTAGCTATCAGCCCTTGCCCTATTTCCATTACTTCAGATGGAGATAACCCTTTGCTTTCTCCTTCTTTTATTAAATTCTTTAATACTTCTGCATTTTTATTGTTATCCGCTATTAATTTATCTATATTCCAATTTCTAAACTGATTAATACTTCCCCCTCTTGCAAATCCCTCTATATCTTGTATAGCGTGTTGGATTTCGTGGATAATGACTGATTTTATTTCTGACTTATTTTTTAATTTTTTAGATAAAACAATTTGATTATTTTTTTTATCCCAATACCCCACACTACCTTTTAAATTGTCAAAAAAGACTCTAACTGTTTCAAGTTGTGGATATGCTTTAAATAATTCATGACCATAAATAACATCGTGTAAAATATTGCCATTTTTAAATATGGTATTAAATATTATTTTAGGGGTGCTATTTGATTGTGTTTTAAAAGCATCCTCTGAAAAATTTAAAATCAAATCGGGTAAATCATACTTCCACTTACCATTGTCCTTTGTCCTTTCCCAACCAGTCGCTAACCAAATTTCTTTAGGTGTTTTACCTGCCGTTTCCATTTGTCGGGCAACTTCTAAGTTGGCTTTTACATTAGGTATGTTTTCTGCACCTTGTTCACCAATGATTTGCTTTCTTATACCTCCCGAATCTTTACCGTCAAACTCTCCTTTGCGCATACTGCCCAAACTAGCTTTTACAAGGTCGTTTAGTTTCAGATTCAGCACCTGTTCAGGAGTATAGCCTTTCAGTGATACGCCAAACTTATTAGCTATCCATTGTATAGCATCCGATACTGCTGTTTTCAGCTTATTATAAAATGACTTTTCTATCTGTGCATTACCCACTTCGCCCACCATCTGTGTTCTTGCTTCGGCTTGTTGCTCGGCAAGGGTTTTGCTGGCATAAGATTTGTTGTTTTGCACCCTCTCCAAATAGCCTTGTTCCTTTGCCAGTTTATCCAAAGCCGTGATAGCCGCCTTAGCGTGGGCATCGCCACTGATAGCCGCTTCGCTCATCATACTGTCAAACGGATGATAGGTTTCATGTATCAGCGTTTCTGCGTTCAGGTGTTCGGGGTTGATATAGTATTCCCTTTGTCTTGTTTCGGGATTGATATAGGTTGCGCCAAAGATAGTGCCGTCTGCCGTGCGGAGGAAGTCTATGTCCCATCCCTCAATTATTTCTTCATCTTCTTCTTTAGTTTCGGTTGTTTCTATTAATTGCAACGGATTATTCTTTGATGTAACAATATCCTTTAGTACCTTTGCAGCATCTTTACCGATAGCAGGACTTGACTTACCCTGATTGCTACTATCGGTATTGGCACTTGTGGCAGTAGTCGGATTTGAGTTACCCGAATTTCTACTGTCTGCAAGGACTTTTTCTTTAAAGTACACATCATGTACATACATCCTGTTCTTACTTCCACGAACCGTTACTACCCCGATATATTCTTTTCCATCTACTACGATAGGTGCGGCTATCATTCCGCTTTCGGTGGTTTCGCCCTTGTGGTGTTGTCCCCATTCTTTTATCTCAATACCATTTTTAAGTATTTCAGGAATAGCTTTAAATGCTGCTGCTTTCTCCCTGTAATTACCATGTTCTAAATCGGTTATAATAGCCTTTTGGTCTAACAGCACTTCACCAAAAACAGACTTCACTTTATTCCCAAACGAATTAAAGAAGTCTAAAACTTGTGTTCTCAATGGCTTCCCTGCTTGTTGAGAAAACTCTTTACCTGTAAGATTAGCTACCGCTTTGCCTTCAAACAAAAAGTTGTATTGCTTTTGCAGTTTATTGACTTTTGCTATAAAATCGGCAGGGTCTTTGCCTAATACCTTAGTAAGCGTTTTTGCATCGGTAACTACTTTACCTGCCACGCCCATTGCCTTTGTCCACGCTTGAACAAAAGCATTAAACGCTTCTTTGGTAAATGTTTTTCTGTTGTTAGGAGCGTTGTTGTCTTTTTGGAATAAAATATTATTGTTGTCGCTACTGAATGTACCTGCATTGTCTGTGGTGGATTTGATTTGGGAGGGGTGGAAGCGACCGTTTCATCACTAAAATCTCCATTGAAACACATACCCTCATATCCCTCTGACTTTATTTTATATGTATATTCTCTTGATGCTTCATGGTTATTTTCTTCTGCAAGCCTTACATTATCTTCCTCATTTGAATAGTTATTTTATTTTATATTTAATAACGTAATATTCATTATAGTATCCATAGCTTTCATATTATACCCCATAAAAATAAAATCCATTACCAAATCACTCTGCAACAGTACTTACTACTTATTATTTCAGCAATGGGTTTGACCAGCCTGTTTATGAACTAAGCTATAGAAATCTAAAAAAGTATTTGGTATCAACACAATATTTTTATCTATTGTTGGTAAAAAACTAAAGAATAAAAATTTATGGAAAAAGGACGGATTGAATTTTGAAGTTGTAAAATTATTCAAGGCATAATTAAAATAAATATCCTGGCTGTGTTCACCTCTTCCCTTTCCGAACAGATAAGTTAAGGATACTATCAATGTATTACGGCTTGATTCTGCTAGTATTTAGAGATCGCCCGTTAAGTAGTGTTACTTTATATTATAAACTTATTTTAGAACGAGACAGGTATGAACCAAATATTAATTTTAGTTGTTGGCCAAGAATGATAGTGTGGATTTTTTCATGTATCTATCAGTGCATCTTTGTCAAAGTTCGGAATAGTACACAAGTTCTCCTACAAACGCTTTGGTAGGGTTTGCAATTTGTTTCTAATATTTATTTTTTCTAATACCCGAAAGGTACTCCTACATAGTTTTGTGGTGTAATACTTCGTAGTTCCTTCTTCACTTTTTCTGACACGTTAAGTGTGTCAATAAACTGATGGATATCATCTTTGGAAATCCCAGACTTTCCGCGAGTTAAAGCTTTCAGTGTTTCATAAGGTTGTGGATAGTTTTCTCTACGTAAAATGGTTTGTATAGCTTCTGCTACCACAGCCCAGTTGTTTTCAAGATCAGCATTTAGTTTATCACGGTTAAGCAAAAGCTTACCTAATCCTTTTTCAAGAGAACGAAGAGAAAGAAAACCATGAGCCAAAGGAACACCAATATTTCGTAATACCGTGCTGTCAGTCAAGTCGCGCTGGAGGCGGCTTACAGGAAGTTTTGCAGATAAATGTTCAAAAAGGGCATTGGCTATTCCAAGATTCCCTTCTGCATTTTCAAAATCAATAGGGTTCACCTTGTGGGGCATTGCTGATGATCCAACTTCACCTGCTTTTGTTTGTTGCTTGAAGTAGTCCATAGAAATATAAGTCCAAGCATCGCGGCATAAGTCAATCAGAATAGTATTGATTCGCTTGAGTGCATCAAATTGTGCTGCTAATGAGTCATAATGTTCAATCTGAGTCGTAAACTGCATTCGTTCTAAACCAAGGGATTCAACAAAATCATTGCCAAATGTTATCCAATTTATTTTTGGAAAGGCGACAAAATGGGCATTGAAATTTCCGGTTGCACCGCCAAATTTTGCAGCAAATGGTATGTGCGACAACTGTTCTAATTGTCGTTCCAATCGTTCAACAAACACCATCCATTCTTTTCCAAGTGTAGTCGGGGAAGCAGGCTGTCCGTGTGTTCTTGCCAGCATAGGAATTCCATTCCATTCATTTGCCATCTTGCGCAAGTGCAAAATCAAGTTGGATAAGGCTGGATAATATTGTTCTTCAAGAGATTCCTTCCACAGCAAAGGTATAGCCGTGTTGTTTATATCTTGAGAGGTCAACCCAAAATGCACCCATTCTACAGCCTCGCCAGCATTTAACTTCGTGAACTTTTCTTTAAGAAAATATTCTACTGCTTTTACATCATGGTTTGTTGTTCTTTCAATATGCTTTATTTGTAGGGCATCTTCTTCCGAAAAGTCTTCATAAATCTTCCGAAGAGTATGAGGTTTTACTCCTTCGGGTAGCATAAACAATTTGTGTTTCGCCAAAAAAAGAAAGTACTCCACCTCAATCCGTACTCGATATTTTATCAATCCGAATTCAGAGAAAAAAGGAGCTAAATTTTGAAGTTGACTTCTATAGCGACCATCAATAGGACTGATTGCTGTTAATGCAGATAATTCCATTTGGCAAAGATAAACTTGCCTTGCTCTTTTGTTTATAATTTGTTCTTAAAACGAGGATGATATTTTTCAAGAGTTTCTCGTAAATAAGTACGGTCTAAATGTGTGTAAATTTCGGTAGTGGTAATGCTCGCATGACCCAACATTTCTTGTACCGCTCTCAAATCGGCTCCTGCTTCTACTAAATGTGTGGCAAAGGAATGACGCAAAACATGGGGGTGAATGTTTTTTTTAATACCTGCTTTCTCTGTCAGTTCTTTTAGAATAAGAAACACCATTACTCTTGAAATGCCCGTTCCAAGCCGATTGAGAAATACGGTATCCTCATGACCCAATTTAACAGATTGATGATTGCGGACATAACTTAGGTATAGCTGAATAAACTTGGATGCAGTAGAACCAATCGGCACCAACCTTTCTTTATTTCCCTTCCCTAAAACACGCAAATAACCAACATCAAGAAATAAGTTAGAAAGCTTTAAGCTCGTCAATTCTGACACGCGTAAGCCGCAACTGTACAGCGTTTCAAGCATTGCACGATTGCGATGCCCATCAGAGGCACTCAAATCTACTGCGTTAAGCAGTAATTCAATTTCTGTTAAACTTAAAAAGTCAGGTAAAAGGCGTTGGGTTTTGGGAGCTTCAAGTAAGCTGGTTGGGTTTTCTTGAATGATTTCTTCTACAAGTAAAAATTTAAAAAAGGACTTGATTCCACTAACCACACGAGCTTGCGAGTTTACACTCAATTTCCATTCAGCTATGCGCTTCAAAAAATGTTGTAGATGAGTGCGTGTAACTTCCTGCGGGGAAACGATAACTTTCTCTTGAGTGAGGTAGTCAACCAACATAGACACGTCATGTACATAAGCATCAATACTGTGGTCAGACATATTGCGCTCTAACAAGAGAAAAGCCTTAAAGCCTTTGATGTATGATTGCCACATAGCGAAGCAAATATACCGTTGCTTGCTTATCTTGCTTTGCAAAAAAATATTTGGTTTATGAAAAGCATAGCCATTATCAATGGGCCCAACTTAAACTTGATTGGAATACGGGAACCGGAAGTTTATGGCAATGGTTCATTAGACCAATTTTTAAAGCTGCTGCCGCAGAAATTTCCGAGTGTTTCTATTTCATTTTTTCAAAGCAACATTGAAGGTGAACTCATAGACTTTCTTCACGGTTGTATAGGACAAAATGAAGGCATTATATTGAATGCCGGCGGCTACACACATACAAGTATTGCTTTGGCTGATGCCATTTCAGCCATTGCTATTCCTACAATTGAAGTGCACATTTCAAATGTATTGGCTCGAGAGGATTATCGCAAAACATCTTTCATAGCAAGCAAATGTGTTGGCTCTATCAGCGGATTGGGTTTGTGGGGTTATGAATTGGCAATTGAATATTTTCTCAAACAAAACAAAGAATCATTTTAGGTTTTACGTGGCTTCTTTTTGGCAGCAGGGAACAGCACATTGTTTAAAATGAGCCGATAACCCGGAGAGGTAGGATGAAGGGATAAATCAGTAGGTGGATCGCCAATAAGATGTTGGTAATCTTCGGGGTCATGTCCGCCATAAAAAGACCAAGTCCCCTTGCCATATTCACCATGAATATAGCGTGCTTCATTCATCGGTTTATAGTCGCCCATCACCAGCACATTCGTTTTCAACACTTCTTTTCTAAAAGCAGTTGTCAATCCCATAAAGCCTTTGATGGTAGTAGTGTGGTTTTGACAAAGCATGGTAGGCACGGGATCAAACTTGGCAGAAAAGGTAAACAATGAAAAATAATCCGACTCCATAGGAACTCGCCCGTTTCGAAACATCGTGTTGTCAATGTTTGAAAACTCACCATCGTAAGCATTTTGTGAAATGGTGAAATCTTTAAACGCAAAACCTTGTGTGAAATCCAGCTTTTGTTGTGCGTCCTTATCCATCGGATCGCCATCATAAGGCACATCGCAAATGTCTGTGTTTTGAGCATCGAGCGCGATATCATACGTGTCGGTTGCAGAACACATAGCAAACATAAAGCCGCCACCGGCAACAAATTCACGGATTTTTTTAGCAACTGCCAATTTCAGTTGAGATACTTTTTTGAACCCATGTTTTGCAGCCATTGCTTCTTGCACATGAACATCTTCCTGATACCAAGCCGTATTACGATACATTAAAAATTTGCTATACTGACCGGTAAAATCTTCATGATGTAAATGCAACCAATCATACTCAGCTAATTTACCATCCAACACTTCGTCGTCATACACTTTATCATAAGGAATTTCGGCGTAGGTCAACACTAAGGTAACGGCATCGTCCCAAGGCAATTTATTACTGGGTGTATAAACACAAATTTTAGGTGGCTTTTCGAGCTTAATGACATCTCCATTAAAATCCGGATTGGCTATCTCATTAATGATATTGGCATATTGCGCATCGCTCAAAACTTGATAATCTACCCCTCGTAACTTACACATTCGTTCTATACTTTCATCTTGGTTCATAGCAAAACTTCCCCCTTGATAATTCAGTAACCAATCAGCAGTCAAACCCATTTTCAACGCTGCATAAGCTATTCCATAAGCCTTGAGATGATTGTGCTGACCATCTGCATCCATAGGAATAAAAATTTTTGCAGCAAACGAAATAGAACTATAACCAATAAAAACTAAACAAAACAAAGTCTGCCCAATCCTCCTTTTCATACGGCTGTAAGTTACTGCAACTTCGAGCATAGACCTATTTCTACTCAAATGTTTAACATGTCTGACTTTAGGTTGCCTCTTTTTTGTGGTTTTGTTTTAAAAAGTAGCTAAATAACTTGTGTAAGGAAGTTGCTCATAAACCGAAACTATTTTTAGCTCTCAAGCTACGAAGCCTCAGTTTGACAGGTGGGTTTTAAACGCTGCTCCGCCTCGAATCAAACGCTGTATGTTGATGATAGTTATTTTGAGTTAGAATAATTTTAGTGTTCCCTTATAATAGGTTTTAAGTTTCTAAAGCACTTAATAAACTTTGCAAGTGTTTCATGCTTATTTTTAACAACCCAGTGCCATACTCGTCAATTTGATGATCGTACAAAACAATTGAGGTTAATGGAGGGCTATTCAATTTGTGGTGTATTCTTTTATGCTTCAGTTGCCAAAATGCGGTTGTTTTGCATGATTAGGTTTTCGCCCCTTAGCCAATCTTGTTCGCTTTCGGGAGAAAGGATAATAGGCATTCGTTTTTGGGTGTTGTGAATTTGGCTCATCAGCTCATTTGCTTCTGTTGTCAGAATCGTGTAGGTATAAATGATGTTGCCGGTTGATTTATCAATCCATTCGCTCCACAATCCGGCAAAGGCAAATGCTTCATGGTTGGGTAAGGTCAATTCATACTTTTGTTTTTGTTTTCCTTTAGGATCCAACCATTGCCATTCATAAAAGCCATCTGCGAGCACCAAACATCGGTTGTTTACAACATTTCTAAAGCTTGGCTTTTGGTGAATAGTTTCAATTTTGGCGTTGAGTGTATTTTTTCTTATCGAATTGTCTTTAGCCCAAAAGGGTATTAATCCCCATGCGTAGAGTTGAATTTCGTTGGGTAGTTTATTGGTGATGACGGGTGTTTGGGGATATTGAAAGCCATTGTAAACGGTGGGCTGAATCAGGTTATCATCTTTTATGTGTGCCATAAACCGATGTTTTAATTCTTGTGCTGATTTTGATTGTTTGGAATGAAAGCACATGATTCTTATACGTTTATGGTAATGATGTCGCTTAATTGGGTTGTGTAGCGCGGCGATAGCTTTTCTTGTTTCATTTTCCACACTCGTTTTGGATCTTGACTGGCTAAGCGAATTTTTTGTTGTCCATAGCGAGCATTGAGTTGGTCTATGACCTTCATGAGCGGTATGTGTCTTTCATTTCTACTTTCAAAAAGGGTTGTTTGTAAAACATTTTCCGGCATGAAATCTTGCACTATGACACCTGCTTTTTTATAGGTATAGCCTGGTTTAAAAATTAGCTTTAATGCTTGTGATGCAAAGCGGGCAAGCTCGATGCTTGAATGGGTTGGGAAAGGCAACTTCACCACAATGTTTCGGTTGTATTGAGGTAAATCTTTTCTATGCCCGTTGGTGTGAATAAAAACCATGAGTGATTGGCAACAAGATTTTTGTTTGCGCAATTTTTCGGCGCATGAACTGGCAAACGTAACAATGCGCTCGTTCAACTGCTCGAATCGGGTATAGTTGGTTTCAAAACTTCGGGTAGTTGCAATGTTTTTCTTAGGTTGCACATCTTCTAAATCAAGTGTTGGAATACCTTGCAAATCATGTTTGAGGCGCAAGCCAACAACGGACATGTTTTTTCTTACCCAATCATCAGACAGCAGTGTATAGTCATAGGCTGAATTAACTTGTTGGGCATGGAGGCGTTTTGTATGTTGTCTGCCAATGCCCCAAACATCTTCAATTTTCAACCATTTTAAGGCTTTAATGCGTTTTTCTTCACTGTCAATGATATATACCCCTTTTGTTTGTTCGGGAAATTTTTTGGCAATGCGGTTAGCGAGTTTGGAAAGTGCTTTTGTGGAAGCTATGCCAACACTGATGGGGATTCCCGTCCACTTTGTTACTCTCAAGCGCATCTGTTTACCATAATCTTGTAAACTAAAATGCTTGTCAAAGCCGCTCAGCCTTAAAAAACATTCATCAATACTATAAATTTCCATCTCAGGAGAATAGTCGGAAAGGATGGTCATTACTCGGTTTGACAGGTCGCCATACAAAGCAAAATTTGCTGAAAAGACATGTACCTGATGTTGCTGAAAAATCTTTTCATATTCAAAAGCAGGTGCGCCCATTGGAATGCCTATTGCCTTAGCTTCGTTGCTACGTGCTATCACGCAACCATCATTGTTGGATAATACAACAACCGGTTTCCCGTTTAGATCCGGACGAAAAACCCTTTCGCACGAAGCATAAAAATTATTACAATCAATGAGGGCAAACATTTTCTTTAAACGTCTTTAATAACGTGTGTAACAATACCCCAGATTAAGAAGTTGTTTTCTTCCGTTACTCGAATGGGTTGATATTTTTCATTTTCAGGATTCAACCAAACCTCGCCTTTAGCTATCCTAATTCGCTTGGCGGTAAATTCTCCATCTATATGGCAAACCGCAATTTTACCATTCGTAGGCTCTATGCTTCTGTCTATAATCAGCAAATCGCCATCATCAATCCCTGCATTTTTAAGGGAGACCCCTTTTACTCGCCCGTAAAACGTGGCAGAAGGGTGTTTGATAAGGTGCTTGTTTAGGTCAATGGTCAGGTCCACAAAGTCTAAGGCCGGCGAAGGAAATCCGGCACTAATGCTTGCATTTACATAAGGCAACTCCAGCGTTGATGCGGTGTCTGCCGAAAAAATGTCAATCAGATTGCCGGTATAAAGTTTTAAGGGAGCCATTGATTTTGTTTGTCCGAAGAGTATTTTCCCGCTATTTAATACAACTTAAAAGTAGCCTATTTTAGGCGTAGTTCTTAATTTATACTCTCTATGGCATATATTATGGCAAAGGGGTGGACGAAGTGCAATTTCAGAGAGTCGTATTTTTCTTTAAATATCTTTGGCAGCTATCCACTTTTGGCACATGGCTATCAAGACAATGCCCCATGCTGCCCAAGCTAAAAAAATCGTTTTTTCAGGAATTTGCTTCAGATAAGGAATTTGCATGACTTGTGCCAAATGCCAAGTGCACATGGTGAAGACACCCAATGGAAATACAAAACTCCAACTTCCTGCATGGTATCGAAACGAGGTATGGCGAAGCTTCTCTATTTCTAAATAAACCAATAAAGGAATCCACCAGCAGGCTACTACCCAAAAAAAGATAGTTGCCACCTTTATAGTTGGAACGATACTATCCAATAAATTGCTTTGTGGCAGCGATTGAATAAACATAGATCCGGCTAAGGTAATGATGCTGGCTGCACCCATCGTGATCCAATAGGAGGCATTAAATTCTAAATCGCTCCAAGGCAAGAATAGCAATCGGTAAAATAAAAGCATGATGATGGTTAAATAAAACCACATGCCAAGCAGATGAAACCCTAACGCAACCAAGAATAAAAGTTCATGAATTTGCGGATGAATTTCAGCTACTAAATTACTGAGTATGGAAAGCCCCTCTAAAGACACGACCAACAATAGCCAAGCTCCATCAATGCCCTGATAAAGCGAATGTTTTTGCTTTCTTCTAACCATTTTAAAAAGAAAACCATAAGAAAACACAACCCATAAAAAAATAGCTGAAATCAGACAAAAATCTGCCAGAGAATGACGATGGGCAATAAGTAAATTGGCAGACCCACAAAGAGATAGAGCCGCTACAATAGATAAAAATTCACTTCCCTTATTTTGAGAATCCAAATCGGAAAGAAAAAGAGGAAAGAAAAAAAAGACTCGGATCAACAGTAATAGAACTAAGGCTAAAATAGCCATATTGTTGACCCACAATAGGAAGGAGCCTATGGTAGAATACCCGATGGTAAAAGATGCAATCGCTATAATGCCCGTTGCCATAGGCAAAGAAAAATAGGCAGGCGATAAGGTCTGAATGCCTTCTGTGAGCCGCTTGGTGATCATGCTAACCGAAAAACTGCTTTTTTGAATACTTGTTTACCCTCAAATTGTCTGCCACACCTCTAATGTAAGGAATATGCTTTGTGAAATTTAAGCAATGCTTTCAGACAAGCTTTTTGCTTACTTTGCCTCCATGTTTCGTGTACTGACTTTATTTTTTACAGCAGTTTTCATTTCCCATCTTTCTTTTGCTCAAACAGACACTTCCCATCTACGCATCAGCTTGCTGACCTGCGGAACAGGTGTAGAGCCTTGGGAAACTTTTGGACATACGGCTATCCGTGTTACAGATAGCACAACGCATCAAGACATTGTTTACAACTATGGAACTTTTGCTTTTGGTGAAGATTTTCTTTTACAGTTTACGCAAGGCAAACTCCTCTACTACCTTTCCTATTATCCTTTTGAAAATTTTGTTCAGGAATATGCCCAAGCAGGGCGAAGTATAACCGAGCAAGAATTACTACTTCCCGGCTTAGCAAAGAGTGCGGTGTATGAATATTTGACTTGGAATGCAATGGACGAACACAAGTATTACAAGTACGATTTCTTTTTGGATAATTGTGCAACCCGGATTCGAGATGTTTTTCAGCGTGCTTTAGGAACCTCTTTTCAGTTTGGTAATGCACTACCGAATACACAACCACTCACTTATCGCCAAATGATAAACGAATATTTTTATCGAGTTCATTGGCAGCGTTTTGGTGTCAATCTATTGCTGGGCAGTAAAATTGATAAGGTCATGACTAATGATGATTGTATGTTTTTGCCTGATTGTTTGCAGCGTGCTGTCAGTAGTGCTACTTATAAATCTCAACGGGTTGCTGGCTCGCCGGTTTTAGTGTTAGATGCGCCCAAGCCCTTACCGGCAGGTATCAATCAACCTTTATTGTTAACCATTGCTATTGCCATTTTAACCATATTGGGGCTTGCCATTCCCAGTTGGAAAAAAGTTGGACAAGTCATGACTTTTATCCTGTTATTTCTTTCTGGTTTCATAGGCTGTTTTATACTCATAATGTGGTTTGCCACAGATCATCAAGCCTGCCAAAATAATTACAACCTCTTATGGGCCTTGCCAACCAACCTTATTTTAGCATTTGCACCAAAAAGAAAAAAGTGTAGGTACACCATAATTGCCACTGTTTTATTAGTCATTTCCTTACTACTACATTTTTTTCATGTTCAACAATTACCGCTTTTAGAATTATCTCCATTTCTCATAGCCCTAGTGGCAGTCTATGTGTCCATTTGCAAAAAAGGTAAGTAATTTATTTTGAGTAAGAATTTTTTGAACAGCTTTATTAACTTTGGTTAATCTATGGATGCACATCTATTGTGGTATATTTTTGGCTGTATTTTGTTGATTGGTTTTTTTGCCGGAACAGAAATCGCTTTTATTTCTGCCAACAAAATCAACATTGAGCTAAAGAAAAAACAAGGTGGGCTTTCCGGTCGCATCTTGGGTCGATTTGTGGAGCATCCGGCTGAGTTTATCGGAACCAGCTTATTAGGGGTCAATATAGTATTGGTCATCTATGGTTTGCTAATGACACGAGTTACTCAGCCTTTCCTCACGCTATTACCCCCTTTCCTTCAGTCGGAATATATAATTCTCATTGCCGACACATTTATTGCTACAGTTGTTATTTTATTATTTGCCGAATTTTTACCTAAAGCTATTTTTCGTACGAAAGCAGAAACCGTACTGACGCTGTTTGCGGTGCCCATGTGGTTGATGTATAACCTGCTTTTTCCTATTGCCAAGGTTTTTGTAGCCATTTCTGAGTTTATACTCAAGTATCTGTTCAATGTGCGAATCAAAGAAAATAGAGCCGTTTTCAATAGGGTAGATTTAGAACATTTTGTGAAGCAAAGCCTTCATGGTCACGAAGCGGAAAGCAACGATGTAAATACAGAACTCTTTGAAAATGCGTTGTACCTCGTCAACGTAAAAGTGCGAAAATGTATGGTGCCACGTAATGAAATTGTAGGGGTGGATGTGAATACGCCTTTGTTGGAAGTACGGCATAAATTTATTGAAACGCAGCTTTCTAAGATAATCGTCTATGAAGGAACGGTAGATACCATCGTGGGCTATTTGCATCATCTGGATCTCAATCGCCGACCCAAAACCTTACGCGAAATTTTACACACCATTACCGCTATTCCCGAAGCTATGAGTGCGGTGGATTTGATGAATCGTTTTACCAAAGATCATAAAAGTGTAGCTTGGGTCATAGATGAATTTGGCGGTACTGCCGGCATTGTAACGATGGAAGATGTGCTGGAAGAGATTTTTGGCGACATCCGTGACGAGTATGATGTGCCGGAATATGTAGAAAATCAAATTGCTGAAAACGAATACATTTTTTCAGGCAGGCTGGAGCTTGATTATCTGAATGAAAAATATGGCTTTCATTTTCCGACGGATGGCTCGGAAACCCTTTCCGGCTATATTGTTGCTAACCAAGAAAACATACCGAAACTGAAAGAACGCATCATCATTGGCTTGTATGAATTTGATATACTTTTGGTAAGTGAAACACGCATAGAAACGGTGAAGATGAAAGTGCTTCAACCTTTGTAATTCAGTCTTTATTTTTCTTCAAAAAAACTTCTACTATGGCAGTTCTTCGTCCTTTCAATCTTCATCAATGGATAGATGATAATAGGCATCTTTTAAAACCACCGGTAGGCAACCAAACGGTATATCATAACACCGAAGATTTTATCGTTATGGTGGTCGGTGGGCCTAATAGCCGAAAAGATTTTCATTACAACGAAAGTGAAGAGCTTTTTTATCAGTTAGAAGGCGATGTCAATGTTCGCATTCAAGAAGATGGTAAAATTGTGGACATCCCCATTCGGCAAGGAGAAATTTTTCTTTTACCGGCAAAAACGCCTCATTCTCCTCAGCGCGGAGCCAACACCGTTGGCTTGGTAATTGAAAAAGTGCGCCATGGTAAAGAAATTGACGGCTTTATGTGGTTTTGTGAACAATGCGGACAAAAACTTCATGAAGAGTTTTTTGAGTTGACAGATATTGTAAAACAACTGCCGCCGGTCATGGAAAAGTTTTATACTGATGTAGAAAAAAGAACTTGTAAATCTTGCAGTCATGTAATGCAACCACCTCAAAAGTGATTATACTTCATAACTATTGACAAAGCCAAAAAATAGAGCTTACATTTGTACTTCATTTTTTTAAAAACGATTGACCATGTCGCACGAAGCGCATCCACATTCTAAAAATACTTCCAAGACTTCTACCCATGCCGCTTTTTGGTTTGCTATTGTTTTGACCGTATTGTTCATTGCTGCCGTAAACTTTGTAAAAGTTGAAAGCAATGATACAGAAGGGCACAATGGTGCGGTGCATACAACTGAACATGCCGGTAGTCATTAATTTTAGACCTTGTCTTTATTTTTCGGTGCGGTGGGCTATACTTACTTTTGTAGCCTGACCTCGCTGTTTTCCGGTTGTTTTTTAAATTAAAAATACCGGATTGTTTCACCATTAAGCAATTTCATGCAAACAGAAGATTCTATTGTTATTACCGGTGCAGCCGGATTTATCGGCAGCTATTTAACGGGCTATCTAAACCGAGCAGGTTTTAACAATCTAATTCTGGTGGACGATTTTTCTGATAAAGCAAAGGTGAAAAACTTGGTCGGGAAAAAGTTTGTTTTAAAGGTTCATAGAGAGCAATTTGCAAATTGGGCAAAGACGCATAAAGGGGCTGTTAAAGCTGTTTTTCACCTTGGTGCAAGAACCGACACCACTGAAATGGACTATGAAGTGCATCGTAAGTGGAATTTAGACTATTCTAAAACAGTATGGGAATATTGTACTCGACAAGAAATTCCTCTGGTCTATGCTTCCTCGGCTGCAACCTATGGAAATGGAGAATACAGTTATAAAGACGACCATTCCATCGTTGCAAAATTGCATCCCTTAAACCCTTATGGACAATCAAAAAACGATTTTGACATTTGGGCCTTGAAGCAAAGCGAAATGCCTCCTTTTTGGGCAGGTGTCAAGTTTTTTAATGTTTATGGACCCAATGAATATCATAAGGGACGCATGGCATCCGTTATTTTTCATGCGTTTTATCAAATTCGTAAAACAGGCTCGGTTTGCTTGTTTCGTTCGCATCGCCCTGACTTTAAAGATGGAGAACAAATGCGCGACTTTGTGTTTGTAAAAGATGTTGTGAGCATGTGTGTATGGTTGATGCAAAACCAACCGGAAAACGGGCTTTACAATGTAGGATCGGGTAAGGCAAGAAGTTTTCTTGACCTCGTCCATGCCATATTTAAAACCTTGAATCTTGAACCCAATATTGAATTTGTAGATACTCCGGAAGATATCCGTGACAAATACCAATATTTTACAGAAGCTGATATGCACAAAATCAGAAAGGCAGGATATTCAGAGCCTTTCACTAGTTTGGAAGAGGGTGTGCAAGAATATGTAGCAGACTATCTTGAAAAAGAAATCTATTTCTGATAGCACAAAATTGCTAAATCCAAGTACAAATATCCTCCATATTGAATCTGTTTTGAAACCATTAGATTGACTTGAAAAATAGCAGTAGGTATTTTCGCCTTGCCAAGTCTGTTCCCCCCTCTAATAATCTTTCTAAAAAAACTCAACAAAACATTTGTTTTTTTAACAACCTTATGTATATTCGCTTTCAGAATCATACAAGGACGAATCATAGCTCAAATTATAGTTCTTTAATAGCGATCGGTAGCATTGAGTACAACAACGGTAAGTTCAAATAATATAAGTTTTAATGCTCACTTTTTTAAACACTACCTACTGCAACTCTCGTTCGGGACTTGCACTCAATAGATAAAGAACATGCCTGACACATAAAAGCTGAACTCAAAAAAGTCCAGCTTTCATCATGCATCTTCTAACTTCTTTCTAATGTTTCAAATTTCAATAGAAAGTAAAAAAAATTACAGCCTATTAACAAGGTACCACATCAGCCCAATAAGTGTCTCCAGTCTTTCCTGCATTTAAGCAATCTCCTGCATTTAATCTTTCGTTACACCATTTGGCAAAAGCATATTTATTAGTCGTTTCTTTATCGTGTTTACTTGCAGGATTTGTATCTGTTCCAGTTTGCGTAATAATAATTCCACCATTACCATTTGATAGTTTTATCCAGTCGCCTGCTTCATATAGAGCATCGTACTAGTCTAAAACCTCCTCCATGTCTGCAAACACTTCATCAGCAGAAGATATTCTTGAGTATATCATTTGATTACTTTTAGTTGGTTGTAAGGGTTGTTGGTCATTCTTTTGACAGGATTGCATTACTAAAAATGGAAGAGCAAGAATTAAAAACAATGTTTTTCTCATGATTTTTAATTTTTTAAATAAAAGTGAATTATATATAGCCTTTTCTACTAATTTTAGGATACCTCCTACAATATTGCAATAGCGAAAGTAGTAATAAGGTAGCGGTATTTCCAAATTTTTTAAAATTAACGTTTTGTTAAAACAGGACACTGCTAAAGCAAGTCTTTCGCAGTCTAACTTGTGTTTTTAAAAAAATCCCGATACAATCGGGCAAAACAGAAAGCATAAATTGGCTATGCACAACAGCACTGCGCCAAACTTGCGCCAGTTGTGAATGAATACGCACTACTATATTGTCAATCTTGATGTAGGCTTTGATATCTACTATCTTGATGTTACCACCTTTACATCTGCAGCCTATCAACGTCATCGTCTTTGACGACCCTTAAAAGTAAACTCATCTTGTGGAAGGTCTCACGGTATGTAGCAAACTGCTGCTCGTCACTCCGTTCCGCAAACATCTACGTTATAGGTCTGCGAGAGGCATAATCGTTCCTCACTAAGCTCTACAAGATGAGAAGTAATGGAGTTGTTGTAACCACAGTAACGATGGCAAGATGTACGTATTCTTCCAGCATTCCCTGCACAGCACTTTGATTGTCATTGGTGGCATAACAAAGTGTGTCCCACGTATCAGTTATAGCAACCCGTTCGGATATAGGACACCTCTAAAAACCCCATTTTCTTTTTCTGATTTTTTTACTCAGTTAAAAAAAATGAGTGCAATTATTTTGTATTTTTGTGTATATTCCTATGCCATTGATATTCAGTTAGTTGATTTTTTTATTTACTTTAGCTTAGACACACTTATCCCACTAATTGTATTTTTCTGAACATGTTATAGGTTAAATTCATCAAGTCAACTACCGATTTAATGCGTTTGATTCCGATATTATAAACATACATCCCATTCATACTGTTTTCCATGAATCCAAAAATGTGTTCCACCCGAGA
>JAFDXP010000053.1 GCA_018267875.1 Bacteroidota bacterium
AAGCAAAGGTTTATTTGTATTTTTGGAACGCCTGAATAGTGCCATATTTGAAAAAAGTTTAGATATTTTTCAAAGTAAAGCATTCTCAGGCACTTTTTTTATTGAAAGTTTCGGATTGTTGTGGTTTGCGATCTAAATGCTTGCAAAGGGGGATGCTGCATAGACGGTGATTGTGGTGCACCCTTGACAGAAGTAGAAACAAAAATATTAGAACAAATATTCCCCAAAATAAAGCATCTGTTGCCCGCATCTTATGTGGCAGAAATTGAACGCCAAGGTACACATACTTGGGACGATGAGTATGGATATGTAACGCCTGCCGTAAACGGTGGAATATGCGCCTATGGCTATTTTGATGAGTTGGGTATTGCGAAATGCGGAATTGAAAAAGCCTATAATGAAGGTTTGATTGATTTTAAAAAGCCAATATCTTGCCATTTATATCCTATACGCATTTCCGAAAGCGAAAATTTTACGGCAGTAAACTATGAACCTCGCAAAAAATTGTGCAAACCGGCTTGTAAATTGGGTAATCAATTAAAAATTCCGGTATTTCAATTTCTCAAAGAACCGATAATACGTCGTTTTGGACTTCCTTTTTATGAAGCTTTAGAAGCGGTTGCATCAGAATATTTTCCACCTGCCTAATTACTTTGCCTTGATTCAGATATGCTTGAATTTGGTATAGTGCAATCTCTGCAAGGTTTACAAGGGTTATCCACATTATTCAACAGATTTCCACATCGTTTCTTCACAGTTTGTGTATTTTGTAGCTAAAACCCGCTACTGTAAAGCGTTTCATTGAGATATAATGATGTGGAAAAATACGTAGGGTTGATTTGGTGGTAAATAATGGGAATTTCTGTTTCTTTGTGGGAGAAAATTGTAAAATTCAATCTCTCACGCTTCCGATATGCTTTTGTTAGGTGAATATGAAGTTGCTATAGATTCCAAAGGCCGCCTTTTGGTGCCTGCTGGATTCCGCAAGCAGCTGCCTGAAGGGCAAGGAGAGCGTTTTGTCGTTAGTCGTGGATTTGAACCTTGCCTTACCTTATATCCAATGAATACATGGAATGAGTTAGCAGATCAAATCAAGCAACTAAATCCTTTCAACGAAAAAGTGCGCATGTTTAAACGCTTGTTTTTGAATGGCGCAACTCATGTAGAAGTTGATACGGCGGGAAGAATATTAATTCCTAAACAACTTCAAGAGTATGGTGGATTTAAAAAAGAATTGGTTTTTACAGGACAAGGAGATAAAGTGGAATTATGGGATATGGAGAGATACTACGAACACATGCAGCAACATAGCACAGATTTCCCCAATTTGGCTAATGAGTTGCTTGGGGGGGACTTTATGAACCCATTTGACAAGAAGTAGTATGAGCATTCCCACATTTTACCACACAACAGTTCTTTTAAAGGAGGCAGTAGATGGATTGGCAATTAAACCAGACGGTATTTATGTGGACGCAACTTTTGGTGGCGGCGGTCATAGTCAAGAAATATTAAATAGACTTGGCTCAAAGGGTAAACTTTTTGCCTTTGATCAAGATGCTGATGCTTGGCGAAATGAACCCAAAGATAATAGGCTTATCGCTATCAAAGAAAACTTCAGGTATATGAAGCGTTTCTTGCGATTGCATCAAATCGCATCGGTTGATGGCATCTTGGCTGATCTGGGTGTAAGCTCTTATCAGTTTGACACCGGAACACGAGGGTTTTCCACTCGTTACGAAGGTCCGTTAGATATGAGAATGGATCAACGAAGTGAAAAGACAGCCGCAGAGATTATACAACATTATTCGGAGCAATCGCTTCATAAGATCTTTGAACAATATGGTGAAGTGAGAAATGCTCGTCAGTTGGCACACCACATTACTACGCATCGAACTCGTACTGCACTGTCAACAGTGGAGGCTTTTAAAGCAATGATTGCACCAGTGATTCGTGGAAATGAAGCTCGATATCTGGCGCAGGTTTTTCAGTCCTTGCGAATTGAGGTGAATGATGAACTGGGTGCGTTAAAAGAATGGCTGACCCAGGCAGAGCAGTGTCTGACCTCGGGAGGGCGTTTAAGTGTTATCACATTCCATTCTCTTGAAGATCGAATTGTTAAGCAATTTATTAAGCGAGGAAACGAAACAGAATCTGTTACCGATTTGATGGGAAACCCACAACGCCATTGGACACTAAAAGAAATTCATAAGAAGCCGATTGAACCAAGTGAAGTAGAAACCAAAAATAATCCTCGTGCAAGGAGTGCACGATTGAGAATAGCGGAGAAATTATAAGATGGAGGAAACACAAACAATTGAAAGTGAACAACAACAAGCCACTCGTGTGCGAAACGATTGGCGTGCTTGGGTTGAAAAAATCTCTTACAAAGGGATCGTCAATAATATTCCCTTTCTCGCTTTTGTGGTTTTGCTCTGCGTTTTATATATCGCTAACAACCAACGAACTATTGATGCACAAAGAGTGCTGAATAAAAAAAATGATGAACTGAAAGAATTGCGATGGAAATATATGGACATCAAATCGCAGCTTATGAACGCCGGAATGGAAACAGAAATAATACGAAATGCTGCACCACAAGGATTAAAGCCGATGATGTTGCCTGCTTATAGAATTGATTTGGATAGCTTGAAAAATTAAAATTAGTGAATGTAAAAAAAGACATACGGTTTAGGGTCTATCTCGCCTTTTCTGCGGTGTGCCTTTTTGGCTTAGCCATTTTGCTTCGTGCTGCTTGGATTCAAGTAAAAGAGGGTCCAAAGTTGCGTGAACTGGCGCGTGAAATGCGTATTCATAAAACTATATTACCGGCAGAGAGGGGCAATATTTATACAGAAGATGGCTCTTTGTTGTGTTCTTCCATTCCTCAATTTGATTTAAGGGTTGATTTCTCTGTCATCAATCATGATACTTTCTACCGCTACATTGACACGCTTTCAAGTAGCTTGTCTTTATTATTTGCTGATGCCTCAAAAGCGACCTACAAACAACAATTTGTGGCTGCATTTAAGGAACAAAAAAGATATTTTTTATTGAGAAACGGGTTGGCTTATTATCAATATCAAGCTATTCGTCAATTTCCCATTTTTAATAAGGGAAGAAGAACGGGTGGACTGATATCCGAATCGCGAATTAAACGTATAAACCCCTACGGAATGCTGGCCTATCGCAGCATTGGGCTTTTTAGAGAAGAAGGTCAAACAATCGGAATTGAAGCAACATTCGATACGGTGCTGCATGGCAAAAATGGTAGTAGAATTGATCAAAAAGCAACAGGTGGCGTATGGATGCCGGTTGAAGGGTCAGAAATAGATCCTGTTAATGGTCGAGACATTGTTACAACAATTGATATTGGAATTCAAGAAGTAGCTGAACATGCTTTGATGAGTGTGCTTAAACAATATGAATGCAAGTATGGAACCGTTGTAGTTATGGAAGTGCCAACCGGAAAACTTCGTGCTTTGGTAAACTTAGGGCGGCAAGCAGATGGCAGTTATTGGGAAGATTTAAACTATGCCCTTTTCCCTACTGAACCCGGTTCTACTTTTAAGCTTGCTACTCTAACAGCATTACTTAGCGATGGATTTATTAATGTTGATGATAACATCAACTGTGAAGGGGGGGCAAAGCAGTTTGCCAATAGAACCATGCACGATTCACATCATGGATTAGGGCTTATCACCATTAGAAATGCTTTTGCACAATCTTCAAACGTAGGAATGGCCTCTTTGGCTTATAAATATTATGGCACTAATCCGGAAAAGTATGTAACACAACTCAAACGACTGCACCTGAATACACGAACCGGTATTGATTTAATAGGTGAACGCCGTCCATATATGATAGAACCCAAATCCAATTTTTGGAGTGGCACTAGCCTTCCTTGGATGGCTACAGGATATGGTATTCAGGTTTCTCCACTGCACACCTGTATGTTGTATAATGCACTTGCGAACAACGGGAAAATGATGAAGCCTTATATGGTTTCCGCTATTCGCGAATATGGCAAAGATGTCGAAACTTTTGAACCGGAAGTGTTAGTAGATGCTATTGCTTCTCCAGATGCAGTCCGTCAGCTTAAAACATGTACAGAAGAAGTGGTCATCAGTGGTACTGGAAAACACATTCGTTCACCCTTCTACAAGATTGCCGGAAAGACGGGAACAGCACAGGTTTCAGATGGTGCTACCAAATATTCAGCTGGCGTTTATCAAGGTTCATTTGTAGGGTATTTTCCTGCTGATAATCCCCGTTATACGATTGCTGTAGTAATAAGAACAAAAGCACATTCAAATGCTTATTATGGTGGAACGCTTGCTGCGCCGGTGTTTAGAATGATTTCAGATAAAATTTTTGCCAGTGGATTAGGTCATTGGACAGATCCTTTAGATAGTCTGGCACAAAAGGGAAAACCATCTATTGCCGCTCAATTGGCAACTTCAGGTTATGCTTTTCAAACAATTTTAAATGCGCTGAACAAGCAAGCATCCATCTCTGTACAACCTACTATGGTTTCTCAGCTTTCGCTCGACTCTTCATTGAGTGCACATATTGCGCCACGACATGTTTATAGCGGTGTAGTGCCTGATGTAAAAGGGTTGTCGTTGAAAGATGCCGTGTATCTTTTAGAAAATGAAGGGTTGAAAGTTAGGACTCATGGAAGAGGTTTGGTGCAAGGGCAATCTCTTTCTCCGGGTAGCCCAATTGATAAAGGTCAAACTATTATACTCGAACTAAGTTAAAAATGCCAGTATTACGCGACATATTGAAAAGGGTAGAAGTACAACACATTGAGGGCAATGTTGATGTTGCTATTAATGGCTTGTGCATAGATAGTCGCAAAGTGTCTGAGGGGAATGCTTTCATAGCTATTAAGGGTGTAGTAACGGACGGATATCAATATATTGACAAAGCCATAAGCTTAGGTGCGAAAGCAATTGTATGTGAGCAAATTCCTCAAAATTTAGCAGCAGATGTTGTTTATGTAATAGTAGCAAATGCTTCTATAGCAGTTGGTGAAATGGCATCTTTATATTTTGGTGAACCTTCTGCCAAACTAAAAGTAGTAGGTGTAACAGGCACTAATGGTAAGACTACCGTTGCTACCTTGCTGTATCAGTTATTTTCTGCTCTAGGATATCGTTGCGCTTTATTGTCAACGGTACAAAATCATATTGGCGATAGGGTAATTGCAGCAACACATACCACACCTGATGCCATTAGCATTCAAGCTTTTTTATGCGATGCGTTGACAGCTAGATGCACTCATGTGTTTATGGAAGTTAGTTCACATGCTATTCATCAACAAAGAATAGCAGGAATTCTTTTTACTGGAGGCATATTTACCAATATCACACACGATCATTTGGATTATCACAAAACCTTTGAAGAATATATTAGGGTTAAGAAAAAATTCTTTGATGATCTTCCCAAATCCGCTTTTGCACTGTCAAATTCCGATGATCGCCGTGGAAACATTATGCTTCAAAATTGCGATGCTTCAAGAAATACGTACAGTTTAAAATCACCGGCAAGCTTTAAAGGAAAAGTATTGGAGAATAATCTTTCCGGATTGGTAATGAATGTAGATGGTTCTGAAGTGCACATGAGGATGATTGGAACTTTCAATGCTTATAATTTGCTGGCAGTGTATGGTACCTCCTTGTTGTTAGGCGAAAACAAGATGGAAGTACTCTCCGTTCTTAGCGGATTGATAGGTGCACCGGGTCGTTTTGAAACGCAAATGTCGTTGAATGAACATATTCTGGGCATTGTGGATTATGCACACACGCCAGACGCTCTGTTAAATGTATTGGCTACCATCAATCAACTTCGTATAGGTGGGCAACAACTGATTACTGTAGTTGGATGTGGTGGTGATAGAGATACAACAAAACGCCCTGAAATGGCAGAAGTGGCGGTTGAGCAAAGCGATCGAACTATTCTTACTTCTGATAATCCTCGAAGTGAAAACCCGGAAACCATATTAGATCAAATGGAAGCCGGACTAAGTACAATTCAAAAGCGAAAAATGCTACGTATTAGCAACAGAAAAGAAGCTATCAAAACTGCTTGTACGCTGGCAAATGCCGGAGATATTATTCTAATAGCCGGTAAGGGACACGAAACTTATCAAGAAATGAACGGTGTGCGGCATCACTTTGATGATCGTGAAATTTTGAAACAAACCTTTGAACTCTTAAACAAGTAAAACGGCATGCTGTACTATCTCTTTACATATCTACGTCAGCACTTTGGCTTGTTCGGAGCAGGTATATTTTATTATATTACTTTCCGCGCCGGATTGGCAATCATTTTATCATTGGTAATATCCATGATTTATGGTAAATCAATCATTCGTTTCATTCAAAAGAAGCAAATCGGTGAAACCGTGCGTGATCTTGGTTTAGCTGGTGAAGCCACCAAGAAAGGAACACCAACCATGGGGGGCATTATCATTATTGCCGCAATCCTAATTCCAACCTTGTTATTTGCCCGCATCGCTAATGTGTATATCATCTTGATGCTGGTTTCCACCGTTTGGCTTGGCTTGGTGGGCTTTCTGGATGACTATATAAAAGTGTTTAAGAAAAATAAAGAAGGTTTAGCCGGTAAGTTTAAAGTATTAGGGCAAATCGGGCTGGGAATCATTGTGGGAACTACAATGTACTACAATCAAAATGTAGTCACCAGCCGCATTTTGGTTGATGGACAATCGCCTAAATACAACGAGACAGAGCAAATAGTTTCACAGCCGCTAACTCGTAGAGATGAAAACGGTACTACAAAAAATTTCGTACGTGTACGAACCGCTACCACTACTATTCCGTTTGTAAAAAGCCACGAACTAAGCTATGCCGGAATTGCTGCAATGTTTAGCACTAAAGGAGTCCAAATTCTTACGCCAATTATCTATATTCTCTTTGTCATTTTTATCATTGTTGCCGTTTCAAATGGAGCAAATATTACAGACGGTATAGACGGATTAGCAACGGGAGTTTCGGCAATAGTAGGCGTTTGTTTAGGTGTCTTTGCATACGTTTCAGGCAACTACATTTTTGCCGATTATTTAGGCATCATGCACATCCCAAATTTGGGTGAATTGTCCATTTTTATTGGCGCATTTGTTGGTGCATGTGTTGGGTTTTTGTGGTACAATGCTTATCCAGCACAGGTTTTCATGGGCGATACAGGAAGCCTTGCAATTGGTGGAATTATTGCCTCGCTTGCCATTATTATTCGAAAAGAGTTGTTGGTACCAATTATTTGCGGCGTGTTCCTAATGGAAAATTTATCCGTGATGATTCAAGTAGCCTATTTCAAACGCACTAAAAAGAAATTTGGTGAGGGAAGAAGAATATTTCTGATGTCGCCATTGCACCACCATTATCAAAAACTGGGCTATCACGAAAGCAAAATTGTTACTCGCTTTTGGATCGTTCAAATTATTCTGGTAATTGTAAGCATTGTAACACTCAAATTAAGATAAACAGTGAAGACGGAAACAACTAAAAATTTGATTGTGCTTGGTGCCGCAGAAAGCGGAGTGGGAGCAGCTTTACTTGGTGTAAAGATGGGTTGGAATGTTTTTGTTAGTGATGCAGGATTGATCAATGAATCCTTTAAACAATCGTTAATCAATGCCAACATAGAATTTGAAGAAGGAGGTCATTCCTTATCTCGAATCCTAAATGCAGACTGCATTGTAAAAAGCCCAGGCATTCCTGAAAAGGTTGCTGTGATGAAAAAAATAAGAGCTGAAAAAATAGAAGTGTGTAGTGAAATAGAATTCGGATTTAGATATAAAGGGAATAGTAGAATAATAGCCATAACTGGTAGCAACGGAAAAAGTACCACAACAAAACTTACCTATCATTTATTGAAAGAGGCTGGTTATGATGTAGCCTTAGTTGGCAATATTGGTTACAGTTTTGCTCGCCAAATTGCAGAAGATCCGAAGCTTTGGTATGTGATGGAAATCAGCAGTTTTCAACTGGACGATGTGCATCATTTTAGACCTGATGTAGCCGTGTTACTAAATATTACCCCCGACCATCTTGACCGCTATAACTATCAATTTGAAAACTATATCCAAGCAAAATTTAGAATAACAGAACAGCAAACAGCAAGCGACTTTTTTATACTCAACATGGACGATGCTGTTATGCAACAATACCTTTCAAAACATACTACGACTGCCAAGAAATTATTCTTTACGATGAATCAAGACAATTTGAACGAAAATGAATCGGGTGCCTTTGTCAATAACGAGGAACTGCACATTCGCTATGAAGGGGATGAACTTAACATGTCTATCCACGACTTAGCCTTAAAAGGGAAACATAATCAATACAACAGTATGGCAGCGGGCATATCTGCAAGGGTAGCGGGTTTACGAAAGGAAAAGATAAGAGAGAGTTTTTCCACTTTCGAAGGACTTGAACATCGCCTTGAGTTTGTTGCTACCGTACGGGGAGTTGATTTTATTAATGATAGCAAAGCAACCAATGTGAATTCGGTTTGGTTTGCTTTAGAAAGTATGCGTCAACCGGTTATTTTGATTTTAGGAGGATTGGACAAAGGAAATGACTACATCGAAATTGCAGAATTGGTAAAAGAAAAGGTGAAAGCAATTGTGTGTATGGGCGTTGATAACAAGCCAATTCATCTTGCATTTGATGCTATGGTCAATGAAGTGGTAGATACACAAAATGCAACAGATGCGGTCAATGCAGCATATGCGCTGGCGGAAAAAGGTGATGCCGTATTGCTTTCACCGGCATGTGCCAGTTTTGATTTGTTTAAAAATTATGAAGATCGTGGACGACAGTTTAAGGAGGCTGTTCGGGCACTATAAAACACTAAATTATGCAGAGCTTGCTTCAAAAAACACGAGGTGATAAAGTTATCTGGGCGGTAGTTATCGTTTGGGCTTTTATCAGTTTGCTTGCTGTATATAGCTCAACGCAATCACTGGCTTACCGAATGGATAAAAACGCAACCTATTATCTTCTAAAACAAATAGGTGTGTTAGCCGCGGGCTTGATGATTATTTATTGGGTACACCGTATCAACTATACACGTTTTGCTAAAATTGCTGTAGTGCTTTATGGCGCAAGCATTCCGTTGCTACTTTATACTATGTTTTTTGGAACTACCTATAACGAAGGATCTCGTTGGATTCGCCTTCCGGTTATCAATGTTACGTTTCAAACTTCAGACATGGCAAAGCTTGCCTTGTTTATGTTACTGGCTCGTAGCCTTAGTTTGAAACAAGGGGTAATTAAGGATTTTAAGAAGGGATTTATTTCTGTGCTATGGCCTGTGTTGCTTACTTGCACACTGATTGCACCGGCCAATCTTTCTACAGCACTTATGTTGGGCTTCACTTGTTGTATCATCTTCTTTATTGGAAGAGTTCGTGTAAAGCACCTAATGTTATTGATGCTTGCCGGAATAATCGGGTTTGCTTGCATATTCACTGTTTCCAAACTTACTGGGTTTGGTCGTGCAAATACTTGGGAGAAACGTATCAAAAGCTTTGCCGGTTTTGAAAGCCCAGACGCAGAAAAGAAAGGGGATGACTTTCAGGTTTTGCAAGGAAAAATTGCTATTGCAAGCGGTGGCGTGTTTGGGCAAGGCCCCGGACATAGTGAAGCAAAAGATTTTTTACCTCATGGGTATTCCGACTTTATTTATGCCAACATCATTGCCGAATATGGATTAGTGGGCGGTGCGGTTGTGATGTTTCTCTATTTATTATTCCTCTGGCGAAGTATCATCATTTTTAAGCGATGCCCGTTTGCATTCGGAGCCTTTCTTGCCGTAGGATTAAGTATCACATTGGTGTTTCAGGCAATGCTCAACATGGCTGTTTGTGTTCATCTCGTACCTGTTACTGGATTGACACTTCCGATGATTAGTATGGGTGGCTCTTCTGTTTGGTTTACCAGTATTTCAATTGGAATTGTATTAAGCGTCAGCCGATATGTAGATGAAGAAGTGAAAGATGGAAAAGTGAAGCCAACAACCAAAGCACAACGAAAAAAAGAATCTAAAATAATTAATCAAAATCAGGAAATAGTTCCAGCATAAAAAAGATGGAAAATATGCGCATCATAATAGCAGGCGGTGGTACGGGAGGGCATATCTTTCCGGCTATAGCTATTGCTAATGCCATAAAGCGCATAAACCCGATGGCTAAAATCCTTTTTGTAGGAGCCATTGGAAAAATGGAAATGGAAAAAGTGCCGCAAGAAGGATATGAAATTGTTGGTTTAGATATAGCCGGATTTAATCGAAGCAATATTTGGAAAAATTTTTCGCTTCCATTTAAACTATTGAAAAGCTTGTGGAAAGCGAAATCTATAATTCGCAGTTTTAACCCTAATGTAGTGGTAGGAGTTGGCGGATATGCCAGTTTCCCTATGTTGCGAGAAGCACAAAAAGCAATGGTGCCAACATTGATTCAAGAGCAAAATTCTTTTGCCGGAAAGAGTAATCAGATTTTGGCAAAACATGCTAAAGCGGTTTGCGTAGCTTATGAAAAGATGGATCAATTTTTCCCAAGCAAAAAAATTGTTCTGACTGGAAATCCGGTTCGAGCTGCTATTGCACATTCAAAGGCAAGCAGAAGCGATGGGCAGCTTTGGTTAAACATGAACCCCGAAAAGAAGACCTTGCTGGTGGTGGGTGGCAGCTTAGGTGCCAAATCTATAAATGAAGCTATAGACAAGCATTTAGAAGAGCTGACTAATGATGGTATTCAGATTGTTTGGCAAACCGGTAAACCTTACCATTCTGTTGCCAATCAACGTGCTACAAATAATGGTGCCGTTAAAGTTTTTGATTTTATTCGAGAAATGGATTTGGCTTATGCCGCAGCAGATGTAGTGGTGTCAAGAGCCGGAGCATTAGCCATCGCAGAGCTTTGCATTGTAGCAAAACCGGTTGTTTTTGTTCCGTATCCATATGCTGCAGAAGACCATCAAACTAGCAATGCAGCAGCTTTGGTCATGCACAATGCAGCCGAAATGGTAAGGGATAGTGATGTGATGGAAGAGCTGATTCCTAAAGTGAAATTATTGTTCAAGGATGAGCTTGCGCAATCCGTAATGAAGAGAAACCTTAAGTCTATGGCAATAACGGATGCCGATGATCGAATTGCAAATAGGGTATTAAACATAGCAAAGGAGAAAACATCATGAATGTGCGTGAACTGAAACGGGTATATTTTATTGGCATTGGCGGCATTGGCATGAGCGCACTTGCTCGATTTTTTCATGAGCAAGGCACACTTGTGAGTGGCTATGATAGAACCCAAACAGAATTGACAAATAAGCTGGAAAAAGAAGGCATATCCATACACTATACAGATAACCTTACTTTAGCTGATCAAGAAGCAGAGCTTGTAGTATATACACCGGCAATTCCTAAAAGCCATACTGAATTATCCTGGTTTCAAGAAAATCACTATCCTGTTTTTAAACGGAGCGATGTGCTTCAGTGGATAACTGAAAGACTATTCTCTATTACAGTTGCCGGAACCCATGGTAAGACTACAATTTCAACCATGATTGCGTTTCTATTGCGCGAAACAGGTTATGGGTGTAATGCCTTTCTGGGTGGAGTTTCAGTGAATTATGAGAGTAATTATTGGAGTAGTTACAATCAAGTTGCCGTTATAGAGGCAGATGAATATGATCGAAGTTTCTTAAAGCTGTTCCCTGATATTGCTGTTCTAACTGCCATGGATGCTGACCACTTGGATATTTATGGAACAGTAGAAGAGCTTGAAAATGCTTTTGTTCAATACACAGCGAATATTAAGCATCAAGGAACACTGTTTGTCAAACATGGCTTACCCAAAAGTGCAGAATTGAAAGCTCCGCAATTGATCTCTTATAGTTTGATCAATGATGCTGCTGACATCTTTGCAACAAACATTGTAATGCACAATGGTTCTTACACGTTTGATATTCACAGCCCGTTTGGAAATATTGAAAATCTATCGTTGAATATTGGCGGGATGCACAATGTGGAAAATGCACTGGTAGCCATATCTGTAGCTCAAAAACTAAATATTGATCTACAAAAAATTAAAACAACCTTGGCGCAATTTCGCGGAGTTAAAAGGCGATTTGAATATATTGTAAAGAATGATCGAATTGTTTACATAGATGATTATGCACACCATCCTGCCGAACTAACAGCCTTAATTTCCAGTGCTAAAAAATTGTTTCCTAAAAGGCGTTGCGTCATTGCTTTTCAACCACATTTGTTTTCACGCACTCGTGATTTTGTAGATGGATTTGCAACCAGTCTTGATATGGCGGATGAGGTGTTGTTATTGGATATCTATCCTGCTCGTGAACAGCCAATTGAAGGAGTAACAACAAACATAATTGCTGAAAGAATGACTAATCCGGCTCATACGGTTTTATCTAAAGATGCATTGTTGGAGTATGTACGAATTGCCCCGATCGACTTGTTTATAACAGCCGGAGCAGGCGATATTGATAAATTGATAAACCCAATAAAAGAGATATTGGAAAAGCGATAATGGAGAAGCGCAAAAAAATATCGGCTCGAAAAGTAATTCGTGTATCACTAACGCTCTTGGGTGTTGTGTGCTGCCTGATTGCCATCATTAGCGCCTCTCAAAGTCAGCGTCAAAAACAATTGCATGGGGTTTTGCTGCATGTTACAAACAATCAATACCGCTTTCTGGATAGACAAGGGTTAATAGCAGAAGCAGTTACCAACAAAGGTATCATAGATGGGAAAACAAAATTGTCTGAAATCAAGCTGAAAGAAGTTGAAAGCACAGCAAGAAAAAATCCTTGGGTAAGCAATGTTCAAGCTTATGTAGATAGCCGCCGCGATTTGCATCTCATGGTTACTCAGTGTGTTCCTACTGCTAGGATTTTCTTTAGTAATGGTCAAAGTGCGTATATAGATTCAGAATTGCGCCTATTGCCACTTTCCGACTTTTTTACTTACTATACGGTTGTCGTTACCAATGTCCCCTCTTATGCAAATGACTCCTTCAACAAAGCCCTGAGAGCTAAGATTGTTTCTTTGGTAAAATTTATTGAGAAAGATTCATTTTGGAATGCACAAATAGCACAAATTGATGTGACTGAAAACGGAGAGTTTGAATTAATACCGGTTTTTGGAACACAGAAAATATTGTTTGGTGATACAACCATGATGGAAAAAAAGTTTACCAACTTGTTTGCTTTCTACCGAAAAGTATTGAATAGAATCGGCTGGAATCGTTATTCCCTATTAGATCTTCGTTTTAAAGACCAAATAGTAGCCTCTCCATCTATCCCTTGGCATCCACCTACCAAGAATGCAATTAGCAATATGGATTGGGTTCAAAATATAATAGGCGATGCTATGTCGGACTCCATCAAAAGTTTGAAACCTGTTCCTAAACCAATGGCTCAGGCATCCTCTATGGAAAAACCAAAACAATCAGTGACAACTAAGCCTATTGTACATAAGGCACCAGAAAAGCCATCATCTACAACACCACATAAATACATTTACCAAAGTAGTCATTAGCCAATTTTAAAATCAACTTAACAATGAAAAATGAGCAACCAATTATCGTCGGACTTGACATCGGAACCACTAAAGTGGTAGCTATTGCCGGAAGGAAAAACGAGTACGGAAAGCTCGAAATATTAGGGATGGGCAAAGTGGACTCCGCCGGTATTAGTCACGGTGTAGTCATGAATATTGATCAGTGCGTGCGTTCTGTAGAACTGGCAATTGAAAAGTGTATTCAGTCTAACCCTAATCTTGAAATTAAAGAAGTGTATGTAGGCATCGCTGGACAGCACATCAAAAGCCGCCAAACCAAGGGAGAGCGGGTTCGCGTAAATCCGGATGAAATCATTACACGCGATGATATCAATATGTTGGTTAGAGATCAATACAAAACGTATATCCCGGCTGGCGATCAAATTATTGATGTAATTGAGCAAGATTTTTCGGTAGATAACTCACCTTCTGTGTTAGATCCCGTTGGTATGACAGGCGCAAAAATGTCGGGTGCATTTCATGTCATTACCGGAGATGGAAATGCCATTCGGAATATCAAACGCTGCGTTGACTCGGCAAATCTGATAACCCGTGATTTGATTCTACAACCCTTAGCATCGGCTGCTGCCGTAATTACAGATGAAGATTTAGAAGCCGGTGTGGCTATTGTTGACATTGGTGGAGGCACAACTGATATGGCTGTGTTTTACGATGGTATGCTCAAACATACTGCAGTAATACCCTATGCGGGTGTGAATATAACCAATGATATCAGATTGGGTCTTGGTGTGTTGCGGGCACAAGCTGAACAAATGAAAATTCAATTTGGAATGGCTTTAGCAGATGAGGCCAATGCCAATGCTTACATTACTATTCCGGGGCTACGTGGTCTTGAAGCTAAAGAAATTTCCGTAAAAAATCTAGCTAATATCATTCAAGCACGCACACAAGAGATTTTAGACCATGTGATGTCGCAACTACGCCAAATCAATTTGGATAGAAAGCTACATGGTGGCATTATCCTTACCGGTGGCGGTGCGCAGCTAAAACACTTGGTGCAACTCACGGAATATATGACCGGACTTAGTTGTAGAATCGGATTTCCTAACGAACATCTTGCCGGCGGGCATATCAGTACATTAATGAATCCAATGTACGCTACATGTATTGGGCTTATTCTGGAAGGATGTGATGATTTCGAATCAGGAAATTTACGCTTTACCGGAGATACTCTAAACTTAGTGCGCATATCTTCAGATGATTTAAGCCAAACTGAAGAATTAGATGGTGTTACAAGTAAAACTGAAATGACCGAAGAAGAGCAGTTTCAAGATGGACAAAAAAAGCGCAGAGACGGCATTCGCTCTTTGATAGGAAGATTCAAAGGAAAGTTGATGCGCATTTTTGAAGAAGAAGAAGACAACGAAATAGAATAATCAATTTAATAATCATAACCAGTTAATCTTTTATTCACAAAACAATTGCTAACCCATAAAAACAAGCGTATGATACACTTCGAAATTCCCAAAAATCAATCTTCTATCATTAAAGTGATAGGCGTAGGCGGTGGCGGAGGAAATGCCGTCAACTACATGCACAGCCTCGGTATTGAGGGCGTTGACTTTGTAGTCTGTAACACGGACTCACAGGCATTGGCGCTTTCACCTATTCCAAACAAAGTTCAGCTCGGGCCACACCTTACCCAAGGATTGGGTGCCGGCGCAAACCCAGAAATTGGCAAGCAAGCCAGTGAAGAAAGCTTAGAGGATATTAACAAGATTCTAAAAGTCAATACCAAAATGGCTTTTATCACTGCCGGAATGGGTGGTGGAACAGGTACCGGTGGCGCACCAGTAGTCGCCAAAATTTGTCGCGAATTAGGTATTCTGACTGTAGGTATTGTTACGTTACCTTTTACTTATGAAGGTAGAAAACGTATGAAACAAGCGCAAGAAGGCATTGACAGAATGCGCGAACATGTGGATACTATACTGATTATTTCTAACGATAAACTACGACAACAATTTGGTAATCTTCCTTTCACGCAAGCGTTTGCAAAGGCAGATGATGTGTTGTCAACCGCAGCTAAGTGTATTACGGACATTATAAATACTACCCGCCAAATCAACTTAGACTTTGCCGATGTATGTACCGTAATGAAAAATGGCGGCGTTGCCATGCTGGGATCAGCCTCTGTTTCTGGTGAAAACCGTGCCCTACATGCCGTTGAACAAGCGCTCAATTCACCTCTATTGAACGATAGTGACATCAATGGTGCTAAATGGCTGCTTCTTAATATTACTTCTGCTCCCGGTGAATTCGAACACAACATGGATGAAATAGATGCTATTCAGGCTTATGTTCAACAACAAGCTGGTGAAGGATGTGATGTGATTTTAGGTATGGGGCACGATGCTAATCTAGGTGAACAAATTGCTGTAACCGTAATTGCTACCGGCTTTAATCACAAAGAGATTTCCGGTGAAATTCCGGTGCGTAGAAACGAACCAGCTAAAACTTATGTTACCCTTCAACCATTGGATGAACCAGCGACAGAGAAGCTAATAAATCAGACTACAACACCATCTTCAATAGCCTTAAATACAGAGCATACTACAAACTTTTTTGATCCTAAGCCTGCATTTCCAACTTCGGTCAATGAATCAACAGACCTTACAACGCCATCTTTCGAAACTACAATCGAAATACAGCAAACTGTTGACAACACAACGCCTGCTTCTCCGCTAACGCAATTTACATTACATGAAAAAGCACCTGAAAATGAAAAAATCAACACCTTTGCTGCTGAAACTAACTTTTTAGATCAAGAGAATGAATTGCCTAAAATTGGTACCCATTTTCTTACACCTGAAGAGGTTGCTGAAAGAACCCAATTAGATGAACAAAAGCGTATGTTGGAGGAAAGAGCAGAACGCCTAAGAAAACTTAGCTTTAATATCAAAGACACCGAAAGTCAAAATGATATTGAAAATGTACCTGCGTACTTACGCAGAAATATAGATATAGGAACTGGTGTAACATCGGCTGAAACATTCTACAGTGGCTACAGTATTGGTGTTAACGATCAGCAAAATAATGGACAGGCTTCCATTCAAACAATCAATACTTTTTTAGATGGTAAAAAGCCGGATTGATAAAATCAATTTTACCCAAAGGCTACTGATTTGTTTTTTCTTTAGGCTGCCCATTGGGCAGCCTAAAAAATTTTTAGCTATAAAGTATGGACTTGATTTTTTTGCAATAAATATTTGGAATTTCCCTAAAGATTTTCTTAATTTTAACATTGAAAGCCTGACAAAACAGTCTTTGCCATTTTTTTATGAATCCTACAATTAAACACATGATGATGTGGGGGGGGGGTAATGCTCTCCTGTAGCCACATTCCAAGTGCAAAAGGACAGGTTTTGCCGCCTGTAAATCCACAAGCATGGGTAAGTAATGTAACAACATTATCTGCTTCAAAAGACGACATTGCAATCAATAGTGACATGTTGACGATAGGGGGGCAAAATATGCCATTACGAGCTATTGTTTGGGATGAAGGTTCTTGTGTTGCTACTTCACCCATAGGGAATGTTCATTTGTATTTAGAAGACCCATCTGGAAATATTTTCACTACATCTTTTGTAGGTGCTCATCCGGATGTAGTTTTAGGTGACGATCCTCAAAACCCCGGTAAGGGAAATTATCGTTTAGCAGTAGCTTATGTAAACAGTCTCTTTAACTATCAAATTGATTTTTATACAATAACTGCATTAGGTACACCCGGCTTTCATGCTACTTATACTGGCTTTAAAAATCCTACAGCTTCTTTATCGTCAATTCCTCCGCAACAATTTCCTTTATATGATAGTCGAGCGATGCCCCATATAGATATGTTTGCAAATATGCCAGGTACTGCGCCCGGTGGGCTTTGTGTACTTAACAAATATATAGTAACGTATGAAGAAAATGATACTGTGTATTATCAAATTGGTGATATTCTTGGCACAACGATTTCAGCAGCCCAAAGTGTGGGTGCGGGCATACAACCGGATGTTTCTACTCAAATTGATGTGTCAACCGGAATGCCATATGCTTATATTACCTATTTATTTGAGTATATGAATGGAATAAACCTTCAGGATGATTTGTATATTTCTACTATTGATGTAGGCATCGGAGCAGTTAGCACTACATTATTATCTCCTAAAACATTGTCTTTTAATCCGAGAATTGAAAGTATGAGCCTATGGGGAGGGAGCGATCAAGATGAAATGGTTAAATGGCAGATTGTAGTATCACAACTTTACAATTTCAAATATTGGCAGACTTTCGGATACAACGATAATAATTTAAGTGGATTTTGGTTGTCCAATTCTTTTAATGGAACTAATTGTAAAGCTAATGCTGTTGCCGCAGGCATTGGTTCATTGATGCCTGCAACAAATATTGGCAATACAATTTATGCTACCGGTTTTTTTGTTAATCAGCAGCATGCAGTTTATGCAAGAAGGGTAGATGCTGCTACCGGCACGCCCTTATCTCCTGTTTACCAAATCAATAACTCCATTGTTGCAACTTGGCCTGTATATTCAGAAGGAGATGCAGCAAAATCATTGTCTTTAAGTACATGTAGTAATTCAGGAGCCTATATTCTTGCTGTTTGGTATGATGGTATGAATCAAATTTTTCAAAAATTGACACCCATAGGAAATATTCAATTTCGCCCAACGGGCTTACCCATTACTTCAACAAATGATCTAAAGCTCTATCCAAACCCAGCAACTAATTCAGTTCAAATAAACCAAAGAGGGAAGTACACAATTTATAGTGTAGATGGAAGAATTATTAATAGCGGATATACGGATTCAAATCAAGCAATTAATATATCAATACTTAGTTCTGGAATATACTTTTTATCCTTTAAGTCGGATAATTTTTCGAAAATATTTTCATTTGTTAAACAAAATTAAACCTAAGAATTATGAATCGGAATATTATTTTTATCGCTATTCTATTATTTTTTATGTTGCCATCATTGGCACAAAATTCTCACCCACAAGTGTGGAGCCTTTCTCAAAATGGAGATACGCTTATAAAATATAAGACAAAAAATGGTGGTATCCCTTTAGTAGCGTCTGCAAATGTGATTGAAATGATATATAAAAGAAGTAATTTTTCACCTATGCCTACTCATGGTACGATTACACATTTTTATATTCATATAGACTCAGTTACCGGGACAGGTTTAACAATAATGGGATATCGAATTAAAATTGGATATACAATGTTAGATACCATACCGCAATCTATAGCAAACGATACGGCGATGTTTCCGGGAACAACTACAGTGTTTTATGATTCTGCTTTTATAGCACCCAATAATTTAAAAAAGGGGGATTGGATGAAGGTTGCACTTCAAAACCCGTTTACTTATAGTTTTGATCCGGGTGAAGGGGGGAAGATACCCAATTTGGTCATTTATGTATCGCAAGATTCAAATGTTCTACTACCATATCCGCCATATTTTAAACCCGGTCCTTATGTTTCTACTTGGAGCCCTTTTGTCAAGAATGGTAACCTTGTATTTAATGCAATGTTTGGAGCAGCTTATTATAAGCCTTGTACAGGATTAGGACAAATTTCTGCCCTATTATATATAGGTTTTGATGTGCAACCGTTAGCAGGGCTAACAGATCCGACTGCTGCTGTACAATTAAAATTCAGCCTAATCCCGCAAAAGAAATAGTTACCCTGCAAATTGAGGCTAAGTTTCCAATTGAGCAAGGTGAAATAAGTATTTCCAATGTTACGGGTATGGAGATAAGGCGAATACCGATCAACCGTATAGCTCATATTGTTTCAAAAGATATAGATATTTCGTCTTTAGCAAACGGGCTATATTTTGTAACCCTTTATGCAGGTGGAGAAAAGCAAATGCAAAAGCTTGTTGTGCAACGATAAAAAAAGTGATTTTGGCAAAAAACTAAATGTCCTTTAGTGATTAGGCTAATTTTATTCTTTAGGCGGACCAAAAGTTCGCCTAAAAATCTTTTAAAGCCCATAAGGATAGGTTTTCTATTATAATAAAGATTGTTACTCGTTTTATCGAATCAAGGAAATGTCACCTTTCCATGTGAGGGACGAGCCATCTTCACAAATTCCATCAACAACATATACAAACACATCAGGGGATAAAACCATTCCCTTGTATGTACCATCCCATCCTGCCGATTTGTCATTTAATAGCAAATCTGTTCGTTCAAATATTTTTTCGCCCCAACGATTATACACTCGAAATGACCGGATACTTCTAAGACCTTCACCTCTGGGATAGAAAATATCATTCTCTCCATCCCCGTTTGGCGTAAAGGTATTAGGTATGAATAGTTGGCTTTTGTCGCACAATACATGAACTGTTATGGTATCAGATGCTTTACATCCATACCTGCTTATGGCTACCACTTTATATCGAGTGGTAGTTCGCGGACTCGCAGAAGGGTTTGAGCAAACTTCACAACTCAGGGTAGAGGCAGGTGACCAAATTAGAGATTCAAAATTTGATCCTTTTGCACTCAGCATGGTAGATTGTCCCGCAACTATGGTTATGTCTTGACCAGCATCTACTAAAGGTTTGGGGAACACTACTACTTTTACTGTGTGGGTGTCGGGCAAGCAACTTCCTTCCCAAGCAATCATGGTGTAAGTTGTAGTAACCAAAGGAGTAGCCAATGGGTTATAAATCTTTGAATTGTTGAGTGACTCTATGGGTGACCATTCATAATGTTGTGCTCCTCTTCCCATTAATTGAAACATACTATCGGCACATATATTGCCACCGTTCCCAATTTCACTAGTTGTTTTAAGCTGAATACTTACTAAGACCGAGTCTTTATTGGCACATCCTGACATATCAGTACCTATTACAATGTAGTTTGTACTAACCACCGGGCTGGCCAAGGGGTTCGAGCAATTAATGCAACTAAGAGTTGCGATTGGACTCCATGAGTAACTAACCCCTCCAGAAGCCAATAATTGGGCTGCATCACCTTTACAAATTGATGTGTCTGATCCAGCACTAATAGTAGGCAAAGGTAAAATAGTAATGTTCTTACTAACTGAATCTGTACATCCATGTGCATTGGTTGTTATGAGCTTTATGGTGTAAGTGCCTAAGTTTGCATAGCGGGTTGTAGTTGGGTTTTGTGTACTTGCTGGTGAACCATTTCCAAAATTCCAAAACCATTTTGTAATGGCTGAAAAATAACTAAAAGAGGTGTCAGTAAGGATAATAGGCGTATTGATGCAAGCTGGAGTGGTCGTAAATCCGGAAATAACAGCATCTGCTTTTATGGTGTCAACTCCATCACTGGATGTCTTGCATCCGGTATTGTCAGACAAAATCAATTTAGGTACAAATGCACCGGGAATTGTGTATGTATGAATGGTGGAATCAATGCCATTTGCAGGTAAGGTAACGCCATCGCTAAAATCCCAAACTACAGAAGGAATATTGAAAAGTTGAGCCTTGAATTTTACAGTTAGTGGGATACATCCACTTAATGGAGCATATTGAAGAGCACCGGCATATCCTAAAAGTCGAACTTGTTGATACGATGTGTCCTTGCAGTTTTGAGCATTTGACGCAATCAGTCTGATTGTATAAACACCCGGAGTGAAATATGAAGTAGTGGGGTTAGGAAAAGTAGAGGTGCCCCCATTTCCTAAATCCCAAGCATAGGTCAAAGCACCGATAGTACTATTTGAAATGACGACAGTAAGCGGAGGGCAAATGGCTAATGAGTCGCTCACTTGAAAACCGGTAACGGGCTTAGATATTTTGATGTAGTTAATTTTTATTATGCTATCGGCGCAGCCTGTCAAGTCTGTTGCAACAAGTTTTACCGTATAGTTTCCTGTTTGCGAGTAGCGTTTTAAGGGGTTCCGAGCAGTATCAGTTGTGCCATCGCCAAAATCCCATTTGAAAGCAAGTTTGCTGTTTCCAAACGCTTGGCTATTAAATTGAAACCATTGATTGATGCAACCATTACTATCATTGGCAGCAAAGCTGATATGCACCTCCCTTATATCAATGTATTTAGTCTTTGCTAAAGTGTCACTACACCCGATATTATCTGTTACGATCAATTGCGTGTTGTAAAGACCACCTAAAGGATAGCTTCGCCAAATGGTATCGAAAGGTGTTGATTGAATTCCATTGCCAAAACTCCAGTTTCTCAGAACTTGATAGGCACCAGGCGTATTGCTACTGGTGTCTTTAAATAAGACCATGGCCGGCTTACATGCAGGTATCGGCGTTGCAACATACCCTCCTTTAGGTTTAGCTACCAAGATATAGGGGTTTCGGATGGCAAAGTGTGGGCATCCATGATCATCTTTTGTAGATACACTGACAGCATAAATGCCTTTTTTATTAAAGCGATGCCCCCATTTTCCCTGTGATGGGTTATTGGGATCAATGGGAGGGTTGGTATAAGGCCATAGTAATGAGTCATTAACCCACCATTTATATCCATCCACCGGATAGCGTGTAAATACAGGAGTAAACACAATTGAGTCAGATAAACAAATGGCAGTATCCGGTGTAGAAAAACTAAGTGTCGGAGAAAATAAATCTATAGGATAAACCGTAGTATCTACGCAACCATAAACATTGTTATAAACAATCAAGCGCATGTTGTATAAGCCATAAGCTGAATACGTATGTGATGGTTGGGCGGAAGTATCGGTTGTGCCATCTCCAAACTGCCATAATCGTGAAGATGCTTGAAAACTAGAGTCTTTAAATATAACGACTAAAGGCGAATCACATCGGTAATTGACTACCGGCACAGAGGCTGACGGATATACGGTAATAATACTATCTTTTATCATGGTATCCGTACAACCAAAATTGCCGGCAACTAAGGTAACACCCATTTTGCCACTATTTTTAAATTTATAGCTTGGATTGGGAAGGGCAATTCCACCTGTGCCATCACTAAAATACCAATTGTATCCCGTAGCACCCGTAGATAAATTTGTCAAGTGAATACTATCATTAATGCAAATGATTGAGGGTGTCCAGGTAAAATTAGCCGTAGGTTTGAAGCCCGCTTGAATGTGTAAGGTATCAAATACTGTACAACCATTGGATGTGGTAAGGGTTAGTTGAACAAGGAAAACTCCTTGTGTTGTATAAATGTGTGTAGGGGTGTCTAAAGTTGAAGTTGTGCCATCTCCAAAATCCCATAAATAAGAAACTGGCGAAAAGGGATAAGGGTTTAGGAATGAAAATCCATAGAGCGGTGTAACATGTGTAAAAAGTTTGCTTTTAAACTTAACAGAGAGTGGAATACACCCGTAGTTTTTGGGTGATACGGTAAAAGTAAAAATGATGTCTCTAACAGTTATTTTTTGTATGGCTGTATCCTTGCAACCAAAAGTGTTCATAGCAACAAGTTTAGTTTGAAAGGTATCGTTAGTTAAATAGGTATGTGTAGCATTTATTGTTGTGGATGTCCCGCCATCTCCGAAACTCCATAAATAAGTTGAGCCGCCTGTTGATGTATTGGTGAATAGTACTGTGGAGGGTGCAGGACAAGGATTGGGGGGGGTAAAACTAAAGCTGGCAGTAGGTTTGGGGTTTACATTTATGGTTTTGAGCATAGAATCCTTGCACGACGATCGGTAAACAATCAATTTTACATTGTAAGAGCCACTCGCAACATAAATATGGGACGGGTTGTAAGCCGTGTCTGATGTGCCGTCCCCAAAAAACCACAATACAGAATCAGCAATGTTAGATGTATTGGTAAATTGCATAGGCGCGCCTGGACAAGCAGAAGAAAAAGTAAAGTTTGGCAATAAAGCTCCTACGGAAAGATAATTTGTACCGATAGCCGTATCACTACATCCATTTGCATCAGTTACAATTAATTTGATGGTGTAGGTGTTTGCCGTATTGTAGGTGTGTGTGGGATTAGCTCCACTACCGGTTCCGCCATCGCCAAAGTCCCACTGATATGTTAATGGCGCAGTTCCAGTCGAAGTAGAAGTGAATGTAACGATTGCCGGTACATTACATTGGCTGGGCGCGTTAAAGTTGGCAACAGGTGGAGTGTATATGTTAATGTAGTTTGTTTTGGTTAAAGTAGTAACGCAGTTTGATGCGTCAGTTACTTTCAAGATTACATTGCACAAGTTTGGTGAGGAATAAATATGTGTCGGGTTCTTTTGGGTAGAAAAGGGGGAGCCGTCTCCAAAAATCCATTGATAAGTCAATCCTCCAGAAGTATTCGATGAGCTTGTGTTTGTAAAAGCAACCGTCAGTGGCGGACAACCGGCTGTCGGTGTGCCGGAAAAAGCAACCGTTGGCCCGGGCAACACCGTTATCATGTTCGTAATAGTCTTAGTGTTACTGCCATTAGCATTGCTAACTGTCAGCGTTACAGTGTATGTGCCTGAAACAGTATAGGTAGTAGAGGGGTTTTGAAGGATTGAATTTACGCCATTTCCCAAGTTCCAATTATAAAGGGTAGGATTGCCAGTTGATGTACTGGTAAATTGTACAACCATAGGAGCACATCCGGTAACAGGGTTGGCTACAAAATTTGCTGTTGGTGTCTGTGCATTTCCTTGTTGGGAAAATCCCCCAAAAAGTAAGACTAAAATGGATAGAATTAAACGGTTCATGTCATTAAGTATTATAGGAAAAACTTAATTGCTACCAAAAAAACTGTGGGCAGATTGTGCGACTTTTTTCCCATTTAGGATCGTGAAATAAGCCTGTTCTTGCTAATGTCAGCTCATATCCGCCACGCATGTTGCTGGCAGCTTTCAACCCTGACATGTTTACGTCATAACTAAATCCAAACGAGTACTTCATATAGTCCAACTTCACTACTGGAATAATAGCATCATTAAGCCGGTAAAATACGCCTGCATACAATACAAACATCGGATCGCTTTGACGTTCACTGGGCTTTTTCCAGTTTAGTAATCCGCCGGCAATAGCTTCGGAATAGGATCCTTGAAGGGTATAATTTCCTTGAAACATGACACCCCAATTTTCATTCATCCTATAAGTAATACCGGCATTTGCATTCCATCGCATTTCTAATCGAATCAAATTGTTGTTGTAAAAACTGGTTTGAGGGCGGGAAAAATGATATCCTGAAACGCCTATGAAATAGGATGTCTGGCTGTATTCACCGGCACCACCACTGTATGCAACACCGGCTCCTACATCCCAATACCGAATTTTTGATTGCGAAAAGTTTTCGTTAGTTGGGTTGTTGGGGTCAAAACTGCCATTCTGATATTGATTATCTACGGTCACTTTTGATGGGTCAAAACTCCTTTGTAGATAGGCTCCAGTAAAACCAACAGATAACAATGACGTTTTTTCACCACCTAAGCTCTTATTGAAACTAACGGATGGATAAATTGCCAATGATTTCATGTCAATACTTCCGGCTTTATCATAATAACCTAAAATGCCGGCACTAAAAAAGTCCTTGCTTTCTCCGTTTACCGGAATTTTTGTTTCAAATGAAAATTGACCTGTTACAAAAGGTCGGCTGATGCTGCTCCATTGATTTCTATACTGTAAAGTTACCTTATAGTCATCGCTGAAAATACCTACCAGTGCAGGATTTCGTAAAATAGCAGATTCGTAAAATTGAGAAAAGTGAATGTCCTGTCCTTGGGCAACAACCGTAGATATTGCCAAAGAAAAAAAGGTGAGTGCAAGCGTTTTTGTGATTTTCATCGTTTCTATATTTTTATCGTTTGTACATCAGCAAAAGTTTAGGTTTGCTCCATCTCATTTTTGTTTTGTACAAGCTGTTTACATTCATTTTACTATCGAATTAGTGTGACATCACCTTTCCATGAAACTGTTTCACCACTGTCGCAAATACCCTCCACGGAATAGATAAAAATATCTGACTCTAATTGTACGCCTTTAAAACTTCCATCCCACCCTACACTTTTATCATTCAACATAAATCCGTGACGTTCAAACACCAACTCTCCCCACCTATTATATATTCTGAATGAGGTGATAGTTTTCATGCCAACACCACGCGGATAAAACACATCATTTTGCCCATCTCCATTAGGGGTAAATGTATTAGGAATAAATACTTGGTCGTTGTGGCAACGGATATACAGGGTCACACTGTCTGAGGACTTACATCCTTTATCGCTGATAGCCGTTACATAATAAGTGGTTGTTTGACGAGGATTGGCATAGGGTGCCGTGCATTGTTCACAACTGAGTGTTGCGCCCGGCGACCATATAAAGGATGCAATGTCTGTGCCTGTTGCAATCAATACAACACTGATACCTGCAAAAACTGTATCGTCTTTACCTGCATCTACAACGGGTTTGGGATATACAACCACTTCTACTTGATGTGTGTCCGGTAAACAACTGGCTTCCCATGCTTGTAAAATATAGGTAGTAGTGGTTTTGGGTGAAGCCAATGGATTAGCAATAGAGTTGTCATTTAGTGTTGCGGCTGGAGACCATGAATACTTATCAGCACCCCAAGCACTCAACTGAAATACGCTATCCGCGCAAATTCCGCCGCCGAGTCCTGTATGGCTTGTGGTTATATATTTCACGGATATAATCACACTATCTGAATTTTTACACCCATTTGCATCCGTACCCGTTACCACATAATTGGTAGTAACTACCGGTGCTGCTAAGGTGTTTTGACAAGTTGCACAAGCAAGCCCATTGTTTGGACTCCAAGTATAAGAATTAGCACCCCAAGCAGATAGTGGCGTTTCATCACCTTTGCAAATTGTTGTATCAAAAGCGGCTCCTACTATCGGTAGATCATTAACCTTGATGGTGCGTGTTACGGTGTCTTTACAACCACCGGCATTTGTAGCAACTAATGTAACCTTGAAGCTACCGTTTGTCGGAAATGTAAACGTTGTTGGATTGATGTTGCTGGTTTGTTGACCATTATTAAAATCCCAAAACCAAGTAGAGATTGGCTTGAAAAAACTGAAAGAAGTGTCTGTAAAAGTGATAGGTGTATTTACACAAGGTGCTGTATGCACAAAACCGGCTAACACATCATCTACTTGAATGGTAGTAGTACCCAAGTTTGCATTGACACAACCCTTATTATCGCTCAATATAATTTTAGGCAAATAGCCTCCGGGTGAGATATACAAGTGAGATGCCGTATCACTGCCGTTTAAGTTTTGAGTTACACCGTCATTGAAATCCCAAATCATGGTCGGTACACCAGAAATTTTTGACTTAAATCCGACTAACAATGGCGCACACCCATATATCGGTTGATAAGTAAAGCCTCCGGTATAACCCAATACTTTGATGGTTCTGGTAGCTGTATCACTACATCCTTTTGAATCTGTCACAATAAGCATAACAGGATAGATGCCTGATGATGAATAAATAGTTGAAGGATTTGGAATAGTAGCACCGGAACCATTTCCAAACGCCCATAATGAGTTGAGATAGTTAAGTGATGTATTGGTAAATACAACCGTAAGCGGTGGACAAACCGCTTGTGTGTCGCTAACGGTAAATCCTGCAGTGGGTTTTTGAATTTTTATGTAAGCTGATTTTATCAAACTATCCATACAACCCGATGCATCAATTACAACTAACTTAACCGTGTAATTCCCTGTTTGTGTATATGCTTTTGAAACCGTATTTCCAGTAGCTGTGGTGCCATCTCCAAAATACCAATTATTGGTTAAGGAAATGCCGGTTGAATTGCTTGTAAAATTGATCGTTTGTCCAATACAGGCTATGCTGTCGCTGGCTGTGAAAGCGGCTATTGGCTTGCGTGCTTGAATGTAATTTGTTTTTACTAAGGTGTCCTTGCAGCCAATATTATCAGTAACAATAAGTTGGACTTGATAAGTGGCCGGAATCGGATAAACATGAGAGACAGTATCAGTAGTTACTATCCCGATTGTATTGCCAAAATCCCAAGTTCGAGTAACAGAATAAACCCCGGGAATATTGGTACTCGTATCTTTAAATAAAACTACCAAAGGAGCACAGCCAATTGTTGGAGTTGCCGTAAATAAGGCTGTAGGTTTAGCAACTAAAACATAATTTGTTCGAGTTGCCGTGTCTCGACAGCCGTGAATATCAGCCGTACTTACGCTAATGGTATAAACTCCCTTTTGGTTGAAACGATAGCCCCATGCACCACTTGAAGGATTGGGATTCGACCACGGATTAAATGGCCAATTGGGTGCAGCACCATTAATCTGCCAGGAAAAATTTGTTGGTGTGTGTGTGTAGGTTGGAGTAAACACGATTGAATCGCCTCTGCAAATAGATGTTGTTGGTGTTGAGAAATTTATTTGCGGATTGACTAACTCAATAGTTTTTGTCAAGGTATCTATGCAGCCGAAAGTGTTGTTACTTGTTACCAACGATACGGTATAAATGCCTAATGCAGAATAAGTATGAACCGGATTTTTTGCAGTGCTGGTTGTGCCATCGCCAAAATACCAAGTGTGTCCGGTAGGGTTTATACTTAGCGTATCATAGAACTTTACCCGAAGCGGTGTGTCGCAATTATAAGCAACATTCCACTTAGCAGTGGGTGCTAATATGTATGCGGCACTGTCTTTTGACATCGTATCATTACAACCAAAGTTGCTCGCTATTAATGAAACCTTGTAATATCCTGAGTTTTGATAAGCGTAAAGTGCGTTTTTGGATGATAAATTTGTACCATCACCCATGCTCCAAGTATAGTTCGTTGTAGGAATGGTATTTGTTGAAGTGTTGGTAAACAGCACTGAGTTTTTTACACAAGCCGTATCTGGAAATCCTATGAAAGATGCGGTGGGCTTTGTTCCTACGTTAATTTGTCTTGTAGCAGATGTTGTACATCCATTGGTGGTAGTAACTGTAACTGTGCAGTTTAATGTTGTGTTGGTCGCGGTATAAATATGAGTAGGTGCTATCGCATTTGAAGTGCCTCCATCACCAAAAGTCCAATTCCAACTGTTTATGGCACTAGGATAGGGGTAAGGCAAATTGGTGAAAGGATCGATGCCATAAATATAGGTTCCGAACGGTACGCTAAATGGTGCGCAGCCGGCAGCTGAATAAGGTGAAATGTTAGCGTATAGTGTATGTATTTTAACAGTGTCTTTTTTGGTTGTTTGACACCCAAAAGCATTAGTTCCGGTAAGGGTTACTTCAAAAAAATTATTCTGAGCATAATTATGTGAAGGATTAGTAGAATTGGAAGTGCCGCCATCTCCAAAAGTCCATGCAAAAGTAGTAGCCCCAATCGAAGTGTTGTTAAATGTTATGTTTATAGGAGCAGGACAAGGTTGTAATGGGCTAAAGGTAAAGTTGACATTGGGTCCTGCATTGACAGTTATTTGTTTTGTGATGGAATCCGCACAAGGGCTATTATACGCTACTAATTTTACAGTAAAAGTACCCGGCAGTGCATAAGTATGCGAAGGGCTTGCAGAATTACTATTTGTGCCATCGCCAAAGTCCCAAAAATACGTGGTTGCTCCTACCGAACTGTTGGAGAATTGAATAGGAGCATTGACACATCCCGCTGTTGGAGTATTAGAAAAATTGGCAGTCAGTGTTCCCGTAGAAATATAATTGGGCTTTACTAAGGTGTCTTTGCATCCGTTTAAATCAGTTACTATTACGGTTACTGTGTAATTGCCAGATGTGGTATAAAGGTGTGCTGGGTTTGCGCCGGTTCCGGTGCCACCATCACCAAAATCCCATGAATAAGTATAGGGCCCATTTCCATTTACTAAAGTTGAAAAGTTGACTAAATCCGGTGTACCGCAATATGAAGTAGGTGTTCCGGTAAAGCTAATTGTAGGAGGTGTAAAAACTTGAATAAAGCCCGACTTCTGTAAGGTAGAAACACAACCGGCACTGTTTGTTGCCACTAATGTTACATTGTATGTTCCGGGTGCACTGTAAGTGTGTGAGGGTGTTGCCAGAGTAGAAACACTTCCATCGCCAAAACTCCAGTTGTATGTTCCAGCCCCGGTTGCTCCTAATGAAGTATTGTTGATAAACTGTGTTACCAAGGGTGGGCAGTCCATCGTGTCGGTTGCTGAAAAATTGATACTGGGATTAGGAACAACGGTAATGTAGTTAGTTATTGTCTTTGTATTGCTATTCGTCCCGTCAGTAACAGTAAGCGTAACCGTGTAAGTGCCCGGATTGATAAATGTTGTAGAGGGGTTTTGTTGAACAGAAGTAACGCCATTCCCCAAATTCCACTGATAAGAAGTGGCATTGCCCGTAGAAGTGTTGGTGAATTGAACTACCAGCGGAGAGCATCCGGTAAGCGGTGTAGCAGTAAAATTGGCAGTTGGGCCTTGTGCAAAAGCAATAGTTGCAAGAAAACAAAGTACAAGACAAAAGGAAGAACGTAAAGCTCGATTCATCGGCTAATGATTGTAATGCGTAATAGAATTGTTAAAGTTACAAGTCTATAAATTAAGACGGAATAAAACTATTAATAGGTTAGTTCCATTACTTTTTTTCTTTGTTGATTCATGAAGCGAAAATGAAAAAACTATCTTTGCGCCATGCAGGAATTACAAGCACAACTTCGTGTTTTTGAAGCAGAGATTCAGTCCTTTGAACCTAAAAATGCAGCAGAAGTAGAAGCCTTTCGAATTCGTTTCTTAGGAACGAAGGGTATTGTAAAACAAGTTTTGGGCGAAATGAAAAATGTTCCCATTCCACAAAAAAAGGAAGCGGGTCAATTACTCAATGCATTTAAACAATTGGCCGAAGAAAAATATGCATCCTGTCAACATCTTGCTACTGAGGCTAAAATGCAAGAAAATCAACAGGACATTTCTTTGCCCGGTTCTAATTTGCCATTAGGTACGAGACATCCACTTAGGATGATTGAAAAATCTATTGTCGGGATCTTTGAAAAAATAGGTTTTAGTGTAGCTACGGGTCCTGAAATTGAGGATGATTGGCACAATTTCACTTCCTTGAATATGCCTGCCGACCATCCTGCCCGTGACATGCAAGATACTTTCTACGTTTCCCAAAACCCTGATTGGGTACTTCGCACACACACTTCTTCTGTGCAAGCAAGAATAATGGAATCGTCAAAACCACCTATTCGGGTAATTTGCCCTGGTCGAGTATATAGAAATGAAACCATTTCTGCACGCGCACACTGCTTCTTCCACCAATGCGAGGGTTTATATATAGATAAGCAGGTTTCTTTTGCTGACCTCAAACAGACTCTCTATTATTTCGTAACCGAAATGTTTGGAAAAAATACCAAAGTTCGTTTTCGCCCCTCTTATTTTCCCTTTACGGAACCAAGTGCGGAAATGGATATATCCTGCACCGTTTGTGGTGGCAGCGGATGTAATCTTTGTAAGCATACCGGATGGGTTGAAATTTTAGGTTGTGGAATGGTGCATCCTAATATGCTTCGTAATTTCAACATTGACCCTGAAATATATACTGGTTTTGCTTTTGGAATGGGTGTTGAAAGAATAACGCAAATCAAATATCAGGTAAACGACCTCCGACTTTATTCTCAAAACGATGTTCGATTTCTACGACAATTTCAAAACCTATAAATGGCTTTCAAAATTTGTGAATAGTGTGATTGTTAACTTAGTCGCTAAACTCACGAATAGGGCTATAATAAAGCATATTTCTACTTCCCCATGAACAGCCCAACAATTTTAGTTACCGGTGCCAGTGGCTTATTGGGGCAGCATTTGGTTCATCGTCTATCGAAAGGTGATCGGTTTGTTAGAGCTTTATATCACCATCATCCACCCGATGCTCAGCTACAACAATTACCAAACATTATTTGGCAGCAATGCGATTTGCTGGATGTTTTTCAAGTTGAAAAAATGATGTGTGGAATTGAAGACGTTTATCACTGTGCAGCCGTGGTTTCCTTTAGTCGGGCTGACAGAAATTTTATGCTTCATTTCAATGTGGAAAGCACAGCTAATCTTGTAAATGAGGCTTTAGAGCAAGAGATAAGAAAATTTGTCTTTGTCAGCTCAATTGCCGCCTTAGGAAGAGCGGAGCAACAACAAGCGCTTATTACAGAAGAGGTGGAATGGGAAGAAAGTAATCATAACTCACGCTATGGGCTTAGTAAATATCTTGCCGAATTAGAAGTTTGGCGTGGTGCAGGAGAAGGGTTAAATATAACCATCATCAATCCAGGTATCATCTTAGGCGAACCGCTTAGCACTGCCGGAGATGGTTGGAACAAAGGCTCTTCTAAATTGATGACTGTCGTTAATAAACAATTTCCCTTTTACACGCAGGGTATCAATGCTTGGGTGGACGTACAAGATGTAGTAAGCGCTATGATTGAATTGATGCAAAGCAACATCGTAAATGAACGCTTTATTTTGTGTGCCGGAAATTTTTCTTACAAGGAGATTTTTTCACAAATGGCCAATTTGCTGGGGAAAAAAACTCCCCATATACCTGCCGGCAAATTGCTCACCAATATCGTGTGGCGTTTCAATGCTCTTAAAGAATTAGTTACTGGTAAAACACCAACTATCACAAAAGAAACCGCAGCCACCGCACAAAGACAAAACTTTTATAGCAATGAAAAGTTTTTGCAGCTTCTACCCACATTTACTTATACTCCTATCAATCAAACACTTTCTCGCATGGCCTTAGCTTTTAAAAGCCAGCATTCTTCCTCGCCATAAAATATTTTTTTGGGCAATTAAAAAAAATATCCCTAATCTTGCATGAGGAAAGTTGCTCAATACAGATTTCTTTCCATCCTTTCATTTTTCCAAGTTCCCTTTTTATTACAATCATCTCAGTTTTCTTCTGATTAGAACCATAATCATTAAGACTTTTAAAAATTCTTCAAGAAAATAGTGAAGTATGCCTTACGACATTTTGCAATTAAATGATATGCTCGTTCCCGAGCTAATTGATGTTGCCTTACACCTGAAAATTACTAACGTTCAACACCTCGACAAGCAAGCCCTCATCTATAAAATTTTAGATCAACAGGCTTTGGCAAATTCCACTCCTTCATCAGCTCATGTTGAGCAAGGAGAAGAAAAGAAACGCCGACCCAAGCGTGTTAAAGTCGAACCTTCACCCAGCGAGCCTTCACCACAAGAAGCTCCAGAATTAGTAGCACCTATAGTACAGCAACTGCCAATCGAAATTGTGGTAGAGCCGAAAGAAACAACCGAAAATCCGACTGATATTTCCGCTGCTGAAAATGACAACAAAAGAAAACGCACCAGAAAACCTCGCAATGAACAAGGCGAGCATCGATCTTTTGATCAAAACAAGCCGATAGAAAATACAGAAATTCCTGCCACCATTCCCGCTACAACAGAAATTCCGTTACCGAATGCGGCGCTCCCTACTGTTGAAGCATCAGGCATTATTATGCCACCACCCGAGGAGGCTGGCCCTCAATTACCACAAGAGCCGGTAGTCCAGCCTGAAAGACCACAGCATCAACACCCTTATCAAAATCGTCGTAGAGAAAATCAATACGGAAATTTCAATTTAGAGTTTGATGGCATCGTTGCCAGCGAAGGTGTTTTAGAAATGATGCCCGACGGATATGGTTTTTTGCGCAGCTCCGATTACAATTATTTAAGTTCTCCTGATGATATTTATGTTTCACCCTCACAAGTAAAACTTTTTGGACTAAAGACCGGTGATACAGTTCGCGGAACGGTTCGCCCACCTAAAGAAGGAGAAAAATATTTTGCCTTGCTAAAAGTGGAGACCATCAATGGTAAATTACCCGATGAAATTCGCGATCGTGTTCCGTTCGATTATCTCACACCACTTTTCCCTTTCGAAAAATTGCGATTAGCACGCCCGGGTAGCAGCAATAGTGTGCGCATTATGGATCTGTTTACGCCCATCGGGAAAGGTCAGCGTGGCTTGATTGTAGCACAACCTAAAACGGGTAAAACCATGTTGCTGAAAGAAGTTGCCAATGCCATAGCCGAAAACCATCCTGAATGTTATTTGATGATCGTGTTGGTGGATGAACGCCCAGAAGAGGTTACAGATATGCAACGTAGTGTGCGTGCTGAGGTTATTGCATCTACGTTTGACGAGCCAGCAGATAAGCACGTGAAGGTATCTACTATAGCTCTCCAAAAAGCAAAACGTTTGGTAGAAGTAGGGCACGATGTGGTCATTTTGCTTGACTCTATAACTCGCCTGGCTCGCGCTCATAATACCGTTGCTCCTGCCTCAGGAAAAGTATTATCCGGTGGTGTAGAAGCAAATGCTATGCAAAAACCCAAACAATTTTTTGGCGCTGCAAGAAAAATTGAAAACGGTGGATCACTTACCATTCTGGCTACTGCATTGATTGATACCGGTTCGAAAATGGATGAAGTGATTTTTGAAGAATTTAAAGGAACCGGAAATATGGAATTACAGTTGGATCGTCGCTTGGCTAATAAACGTGTATATCCGGCAATAGATATTGTTTCTTCTTCTACTCGTCGGGATGATTTATTGCACGATAAAGAAGTGCTGAATAAAATGTGGATCATGCGCAACCATATAGCCGATATGAACACCGATGAAGCTATGCAATTCCTACTTCAACAAATGCGCGGAACCAAAAGCAATGAAGAGTTTTTGGCTACGATGAATAAATAATTTTTTAGGTATTGATTTTTTCTTGCCCTCCTTGCAATCAAAGCTCAGGAGGGCTTTTCTTTATAGGGATAAATGTAGAAAGATATGAAAATGTAGTTGTCAAAATTCAGAATTTCTTCAAAATCTACTTCTACTTTTGAAAGGGTCTTTATATAAACAGTTCAAACAATAAAATCCTAAACCATGAAAGTTTTGATTGTAGAAGACGAGCCAGGTTTAGCAAACACTATTGCAGCCTATTTAGCCGAAGATAAATATCATTGCGAAATTACTTCAACCATTTCTGACGCTCGAAACAGAATAGAATGTTTTACTTATGATTGCATTCTTTTAGACTTAATGTTGCCCGATGGAAATGGGTTAACCTTATTAGGTGAGTTGAAAGAAGATGCCCGTTTAGATGGCGTTATCGTCATTTCGGCTAAAGGCGAATTGGAAGATAAGATTAAAGGCTTAAAGCTTGGTGCAGATGATTATTTATCTAAACCTTTTCACTTGCCCGAACTTGCTGCCCGCATTCATTCTATAATAAGAAGAAAACAATTTGCTAATGCAGACATTCTTCATTTTGGAGAATTGAACATAAACCTAAACACCAGAACTATATTAGTTGCAGAAAACGAAGTTTTACTCACACCAAAAGAATTTGATTTGCTCATTTATTTTATTGGAAACAAAAATAGAGTCTTGTCTAAAAATAGCTTGGCTGAGCGTTTGTCGGGCGATGCTATAGATGTATTTGACAGTTATGACCTTGTTTATGCTCACATCAAAAACCTGAAAAAGAAATTACAAGATGCCGGCTGTCCAAACTATCTAAAAACTCTGTATGGAATAGGGTATAAGTGGCAAGAATAATTCCCATATAAATGACACCGTTGTTAACTAAAATTACTCGCCCTTTTTTGCTTTTTGTTCTGCTCGTTCTGCTATTGAGCATTCCTACTTACTATTGGATTATTCAGAAGAGTTGGGTTAATGAATTAGATGAGCATAATAAACTGTTAGCTAAAAGAACTGAATTGGAGTTTTTAAGATTCTCTAAAAGCACCGACCATCAACAACCTGCTGAAGAAACTTGGAACAGAATACATCCCGATGCAATGGTCCAATTGGATCAAAAAATACTTAGCAAAGATTCTATTTATACCATTAAAGAACAATTGGTTGAAAACATTGATGGCGACGACAACCTACGCATACTCGTCACTTCAGCTACCATTGATGGAAAACCTTATCGGCTTAGGATAAGTACCAGTTTTGAAGATTCCAGAGAAATTGTTACCATCATAACCGGAGTAACGATTTTGTTTTTCTGTATAGTAACAGTTGGTCTTGTTTGGTTGCAAAGGAGAATTTCTAAACGCGTGTGGCATCCTTTTAGTGTCTTACTCAATCAATTACAGCATTTCAATATCGGACAGCAGTCTGAAATTGATTTTCAACCTACCGATATTTTAGAATTAGAACAACTGCAACAATCCTTAAAAGGCTTGATTACGCGTTCAGTAGCATCTTATAAATCTCAAAAGCAATTTGCAGAAAACGCTTCACATGAATTGCAAACACCACTTGCTTTACTGAAAATGAAGCTTGACTTAATGTTGCAATCACCCCATCTTACTTCATCAGAGTTTTCTTGGGTGGAGGATATGCAGCGAACTGTCAGCCGAAGTGCAAAGATCAACCGTGGGCTTTTACTGCTTTTCAAAATTGAAAATGGGCAATTTGCTGAGATTGAGCCTATCAATTGGCAAGATGTTTTCTCACATCGCATTCCCATTTTGACTGATTTAGCAACACCTAAAAACATTCAAGTAGTTACTGAATTTTCTAAACAAAATGATGTCTATGCGAGTACTGTTTTAGTTGAAATTTTAGTTGACAATTTGTTGTCGAATGCCATCCGTTACACAAGCCCAAATTGCAAAATTTACGTTCGCATTTTCAGTGATTATATTGAGGTTTGTAATCCGGGAAACTTACCGTTAGATTCTTCCATCTTATTTCAACGTTTTGCAAAACATGCAGGAAGTCAAAGTGGGACAGGTTTAGGCTTGGCAATTGCCCACCAAATTTGTCAGCGTTATACTTGGGATTTATCTTATCAATTGAATCAAGGACTACACATCTTCCGTGTTCATTTTGGAGCGGTTTAAACCCTAACTCCGCATAATTACCCCTTTTTTATTGGTTTTAAAAAATAAATTACTGATTTTCTTTGGTTTGTAAGAAAAATGATAATAATTTTGAGCTACCTAATTAGGTTGTTTATGAC
>JAFDXP010000054.1 GCA_018267875.1 Bacteroidota bacterium
AAAAAATCAACTAACTGAATATCAATGACATAGGAATATACACAAAAATACAAAATAATTGCACTCATTTTTTTTAACTGAGTAAAAAAATCAGAAAAAGAAAATGGGGTTTTTAGAGGTGTCCATTAGCAATAAAGCCGAATCGACAAACGACGATTTTACTCTATGAATGACAGGAAGGAGCTTGAATGGTTTGGCTATTGCCTGACCAAGAAAGATTCTACGAACGACAGAAATAACCGACGAATGAAAAAGGGTGAAAACACCTGATGGTCAAGCAAAAAATAAACCTATTTTTAGTAGGCAATCCTTTTAAAAAATGAAACGAAAAATATTCTTGTCAGGCATATTAGTGTTAGCCCTTTCTCATACTGTTACATCCTCAAATGGCCAGCAATCAAACTCATCACCATTGATTGACTCATTCAATACCGTTGCCCGAACTGCTACAAGTGATACAGTCAAGGTTGCCTGCCTCCAAAGAATTGCTTTTGAATATTTATTGATTAATATGGATTCTACCAGACGTTACACCACGGCTGGAACGAGCCTTGCAAGGCGTATGAATTCGGCACGCTGGCAGGCGAGAATGATGCTTATGCAAGCAGAGATAGCCCTTCGCGACAACAAGTTCGATTCAGCCATTAGTTTAAATCTTGAAGCCCTGAAAACCTTTATTAAGACTGGCGATGCCCGGAGTGAAGGGAAAGCCTATTTCAATATAGCCCAGGTATATTCTCTTTTAAACACCCCTCAAAAAGAAGTATTTTACTATACAAAGGCATTGGAAATTTTTGAACGCGAGCACCTGGAGCAGCAGGCAGGTTCTGTTTATCCCAACCTTGGCATGAGGTATTGGACAGTCTTGAAAGATACTGTCAAGGCACTTGAATACATGAACCGCGGGATTGATTTGAACTTGCGTATAGGGGAGAAAACAAATGCAGCACTTGGATTAAGGAACTTGGGAATAATTTATGGAGATATTGACCGCTATAAAGAAATAACATATTATAAACGTAGCCTGGCACTGTTTATAGAAAACAACGATGTTGTAAATGCTATAGATGTGAAAATTAATCTCGCCGGAGCTTACATCAACACTAGAAAATACGGCACCGCTTTAGAAACAATCAGAAGCATTGATATCAGCGCACCAAGTTTCCCCGACATCTTTAACCCCCGGATATTATACATGCTTGGTGGCCTATTTTACAATATGACAGAGGTGGAGACTAATCAAAGTGAAAAATACCAAATGGCTGACAGTGCTATATATTACCTGAACAGTGCACTTGCGCTAAACGATAGCACACAGGTGGATGACTATACGGCGTCAATACTGGACATGCTTTCAAGTGCCTATGAAGTGAAGGGAGATTATAAAAATGCGTTGAAATATTACCGGCAAATGAAGATGCTGGAAGACAAAACCCGAAACGTTTCAGAAGCAAAAAATGTCAGTGATTTGTTGAAAAGCAGGGAAGACAAGATTGCGAAGCAGGAAATAGCGCTACAGAAAAGGGAAATAAAAGCGGCCAAACTACAACGCACATTTCTGATAAGTGGCATACTGATTCTCATACTGACAACAGCCTTGATAATAAGACAAAGTCGCTTCCGCAAAAAAGCCAATCAACAACTTTCAATTAGGAATCAGCAATTAGACGAGGATAATCGAATAAAAGCCCGCTTCTTCGGCATCCTGAGCCACGATTTGCGCGCACCGATTGCCAAGCTTGCCACTTATCTGCACCTGCTGAAGGAAATGCCGAGTGCTATGGATGAGCAGACAAAGAAGCAACACCAGCAGACTATTGAAAATGCTGCCAATAACCTTTTGTCGGTTATGGAAGACCTGCTACTTTGGAGTAAAGGGCAAATGGCAAACTTTAAGCCTACTATTAAATCAGTGCAAGTCCTGCAGTTGTTTGATGAAGTAAGAAAGCTAGTGCCGGAAGAAATAAATGCAAATATAGTATTTGATGCCCCTGGCCTGCTGAAGATGGATACGGATGAAAATTTCCTGAAAACAATCATGCGCAACCTGACTGCAAATGCACTTAAAGCAATCAGTAATCAGCCTGATGGCAAAGTGGAATGGAAGGCATGGGAAGAGCGTGGAAAGCAATTTTTAAGCGTTACGGACAATGGTCCCGGTCTTACAACAGAACAAGTAGCCAACTTGTTCAGCGAAAGTTCGGTTACTTCATCCAAAGGCGGGCTGGGTTTACACATCGTCCGGGATTTTGCACAAATGTTGGGGCAGAAGATAGAGGTAAGAAGTAAGGTCGGTGAAGGCACAAGCTTTATATTGAGCGCAACTACAGTGTAAGCCGGATTTGTATTTGACAATCTGCGAAAATTTGAGGCAGTAAAATGGACCTTGGGTCGGCAATGAGATAGGGTGATGTTTGTAAAGAGTTGTTTTATAATTGGATAACAAGTATTTTGGTAGTAAGAGCCATCAATTATTGAAGGAAGTTGAAAATCCGGTGCATTTTGGGTGCGAATAATTCCATTCGAGGTGGAAAAAATTCCATCTAGGTGCTAATCATTCCTAAAACATTGCTTTTCTCACTTTTTCGTTGAATTATTTTCACTTTTGATGAAAAAAATAGACTTGCAAGCACGATTTGTTGAAGAATGTAAAAATGACGATGAGGTTATTCTTCCGCAAGCAATAATCTATCAAGTTCACTTCTGAATTTGCCATTTTGCAAACGGCCATCCCTCAAACAATCAAAAAATTCATTTTAGTTGCTTGGGCTAAGGAAATGAAACAGATAAGTCTGGTTGATGCCTTCTTCTGCAAGCTGCTCATTCAACGTGGCAAAGTGTTCTACAGCATACTTATTCTTTTGCTTATTCTCATCACTATCATCGCCTTCGGATTTCGTTGCAACAACCACAACATAGTCCATGCTATCAGTGCGAATCAATAAGAAAAAGTCTGGATTGAATTGATGCTGGTTTGAATGGCGGCCTTAGATGTTGTCATCACATATTCCATCGAGTAAAAATTCTGATTTTTAGATTCAACCCAAATTTTGCAGTAGAAAAGTTTGTGTCAAAACGACTGGTTTGATACATTAGCGGAATGCGACATGAATATAGTGATAAACTGGTTACGCCTTGGGGAGGGATGAAAGAGATGAAGGA
>JAFDXP010000055.1 GCA_018267875.1 Bacteroidota bacterium
TTAAGTATAACTTTGCGTTGAGTAATGCGTGTTCAAATGAATGCCCTCTATGAGCAAAAGTTAAGTTGTGACCGTTGCTACCTGTCAGCAATGCAATTTGACCAGCTACAGTGTTATGTGTAGATTGAATAAAAGCAGTTGGTGAAAGCATCTGCTCATTTTGCTCCACCATTTTTGATAAAAAAATTTCAGTATCGTGCAAGCAGCCCAAAGCTGTACCCACAGAAAGCGCATCGGGCTTTTGGAGAAAGGCATCGGCAAGACACAATTTGGCTGACCCAATACCCATGCGAACTGCTTTGCTCATACGGCGCAGTTGCATAGGGGGAATATATTCGCGATAATCAGGTTCTTGGCAGGTTAGATGGGCTGCCTCATTTCCTAAAATTTCTGATGGGAAATTTTCTGTTGAACTAATGCCGGCTGCACTTAAAACGCCTATTCCGTTTATATACAATTCCATACTACAATTTTGAAAAAACCAATGATGAACAATTTCCACCGAAGCCAAACGAATTGGACAATATATGTTTTATACTTTGGTTGCTTAGTAGTTCTGTTACTGGTTTCCAAGGAATATCATCCATTTGTGTTTGCCAACGAAGATTGGGAAAAACTAATCCATCTCGAATTGCTAAAGCACAAAATACTGCTTCTACACCTCCGCAACCGCCCAACGTATGTCCGGTAAAGCCTTTGGTAGAGGAGGCTTTTGGAACTTTATTACCAAACAAAGAAGTAATTGCCTTACCTTCAGAACTATCATTATTGGCAGTTCCAGTACCGTGAAGGTTGATATAGTCAATATCTTTCGGCAATATTCCAGCCCGTTTTATGGCTTCACTCATGGCTAATTTGTTTCCAATTCCATCCGGTGATGAAGCTGTTTGATGAAAAGCATCATTTGCGTTAGCATACCCACTAACTTTACAGATTGATTGAGCATCACACTGTTTCATCGCTTTCTCATTCATCAAGATTACATAGCCTGCACCTTCTCCCAGGTTGAGTCCACGTCGGTTATGATCAAAAGGTTGACAAGGCTCACGATCTAAAATCATAAGGGTATTAAACCCATTCAGCGTAAAACGAGATAAGCAATCGGCACCGCCTGCTATCGCCATGTCGAGCATGTTTTCTTCAATCATTTGTGCAGCCATCATAATACTATTAGCTGAAGAAGAGCAAGCCGTACTGATGGTAGTTACAAAATCGTGAATGCCAAAATGATTAGACACTATTTCAGTAACTGCCCCACATTCGTGGTTTTTTATTTCATTGGAATATAATTCATCGGAACGCATTTTAATTCTATGATAAACAGATTCGGTTATGTCCATTCCTCCTACTGTGTTAGCAGAAAAAAAACCACATTTCAGCCCCTCACGCTTTTTTTGAAATGGGCTTAAAGCTTCATGAACTGCCCAGGCACTTAATAAGGCTGTGCGCGGGTAGGATTCAGACAAACCGGTTTGCTTCGCAAGTTCCTGATTAGTTAGTCCAATTTCACCAACGGGTAAATCGTTAGCCCAATGTGTTTGAAGTAGGTTTGCTCTTCCAATTCCAGATTTTCCTTTCATTAATGACTCAAGACAAGTTGCCGTGTCTGTTCCTATAGCTGTAAGGATCCCTGTATGAACAATATGTGCCGCTGTGGACATTGCTTTCTTTTGCACGAATATAAGTATGGATAGCCTAATTCTATTTTTTGAAGTCGAGGGAAAAATTAGCTTACCTATACAAAAAATAATTGAAAATAAAAAGGGGAAAAACAACGTTTTATTTACTCATTGATTTTCAGAGATTTGTCAAAGTAACAATAACCGAAAGCAATCAAACCGAGCAAAGAGGCAATTTCCCCTAATTGATAGTTGCCAGCCCCTTGCCTTGTCATATATTAAACTTCACCGTAAAAGTTAGGGGTACTCGGACAACCTGCTTTTACGGTGTTTTAAACCCTAAAGGATGAACTTGTAAGTAGGCTTATAGAATTCAAATTGCGTTTTTAATTAACCCCAAAATAATAAATGCAATGAATACCTTTTGGACAGTTAGAAAATATCTTACACTGCTACTTTTGTTGACTACAGCCACAAAATCAGGCTCCACAGAAAGTAGAAAATTGATCTTAAAGCCAATCTCTGAATCGGCTTCTGAAATCATCATTGAAGAAAATGTATCCAACTTAAGGGGTACGAAAATTGATTCATTTAGTTTGGTAATATCTGTTGTTTCCAAATTGACGGATTCCACAAACCCTAAACTGAATTTTACAATCGTAGGTAGTGATTTGCCTAATAATCCTAAAGTGGTTGAACAATCTATCAAAAAGCTTTCACCGGATCAATATGAGCCTAAAAACGATACTATATGGGTACGAATCAGTACAGATAATATCAATCAGTCAATTAATGAAGACAAGACTGCCCTTTTATTGCTGAATGAAGATATTGACAATCCAATAAAAATCAGGTTGGTGTCTTCTCATCGTTATGATGGAAATAAACCATTTTGGATTGAGATGGGAGCAAACCTTGACCTGATTGATGGCTTGCAAGCAAATAATCTTTTTGGTGGTGTGTTTTTATATAAAAGAGATATTCGCCCGCTTACCAAAAATAAAAGTGACAATATTGCCATTTTTGCAGGTGTATATGAATCTAAAACGCTCAGCTCTACTTCGGGTAGCAATTTTCGAACCTTTTCATATTACAATGACAAGTCCTTTTATCGTCCGGACAGTGCATATATTTTTTCAGATACAGGCGCAGTTTCTTATCGTCAACAAGTAAGAAATGTTGGGCTGTTTTTTGCACCTCAAGTTCGATTGTCAGACGGAACTGCAAATGCAGATGGTGTTCACTTGTTTTTTTCGCTTTGGGCAGAACTTCAATGGCAAAGAATCACCAATACTTTACAAACTGACGGCGTTCGGAGGTTAGACAGCATTTCAATTCATCGTAGTGATATAAGCAAATTTGGGCCTATGCTAACCACGGAAGAGATGGATATTAGAAGCCATTATTTCGGTGCAGGATTTCCCATTTTTATGAAATGGAATGATGCCAATCTGTTCTTTAATCCAATAGTAGGTGGTAGTAATCAACCGAGAGAAAAAGATCTATTGCAGATATTTTTCAATAAAGATCATTCCATTGAGCGAAATTGGTTTGGGTTTTATGTGCTTCAATTTCGATTAAGTGAAGAACATTATGGGCTTGCCTTTAGTGGAGAAGTACGTGGTTTATTAGTTGAGGATAGTCGCCCCTTTGTAACACTGGTTTTGTCTAAGAAATTCGATTTGTCCAAGCTCATCGAGTTTAAATAATAAGCACAATTTATGAACCGTGTTGTCAGCATAGAAAAAGCACTTCAACCATTTATCGGTAAAAATCCGGTATGGCCAAAACAAACAACAGCCATCCTTGTCTATCATGGCATAGGAAATCAACTGCCCATTGAAACCATAGATCAATTTGGGTGCGGCTTAGTGGATGGACTTCAAAAAATTTTTGGTAAAAAAATTAGCTTATCACATCAGTTAGTGGACAAAGAAGCAAATGGCAAATATTGGTTTGATAATGTGCTACGCATTTCTAATGAAGATTTTCCTAACTACTACATTGATATTTATGAATATTACTGGGCAAATCTTACGGAAGACAAAGCCAGTTGGAAAGACCTGAATCAATGGTTGCAAGGTGTGGTAAACGGAGCTAAACGATTCTATAAGCGTAATGCCGAATTAGGACAATTATATAAAGACCGAAGTATTTTTTTCGATAGTAAAACGGGTGCTTTTAAAGATACAACTTACCGATTTTTTCTTGGTGGCGCGTTGTGGTTTTTCAGATTGGCGGATTGGCTTGCAAGGGCTTTCTTACGTTTTGTAAGAAACATACCCGGATTAGGAAACGCAGCAGCATCAATGTTGGAAAGCTATGGAGAAACGATGGTTCATAAAGCAGTCAATGTAATGGGTGATGTGGCAATATATAACGTTAGCGATCCTAAAAATAAATTTTATAGTGTTCGAAAACAGATTTTAGATGGTGGCATGAAAGCCCTCCAGTTTGTAATTGAACGAAAAACAGAGGAAAAAGATTCAAAAGAACATTTATATAGTGCTATTTTAGTTGCCGGACATTCTTTAGGAAGCCAAGTAGCTTATGATAGCATCAATCGAATCAATCTTCTTGCTAATCAAAATAAACTGGAAGACTATTTTGCAAATGGCAAGTCAAAACATACCGGTTCAGCAGCACTACAAAATCGCCTAAAAGGTTTCATAACGTTTGGGTCACCGCTTGACAAAATTGTATTTTTTTTACGCGAGAATATTCCTCCTAAGAATTATATCCGCCAACAGCTACTGGCGCACTACCACGGTTTTAAGATCAAGCCATTAGACAATCTGAAAATAGAAGTAAATAAACATTCCAACGAAATTTCGTGCAAACTCGAACGATTGTTCGAGCAAATGCAGTGGAGAAACTATTTTGACAAGTCGGATTATGTGAGTGGCAGTTTAGACTACTATTACGATTTAACTAATGTAGATTGTAGATATAATGCTGGAACTTTTGCTTTTACTCACAGCCAATATTGGGATGATCCACGATTTTTTAATGACATCATCCTTCATTTTTTAACATAATCAATTCTTTTAATCATGAAGGAAGAAATATCGCTTTTGCGAAGTAAGTTAGAAAACAAAAGCACTATTTGTTTTGTAGTGGGAGCTGTATTGATCATAATTGGGATTATTGCTTCGTTAAGTGCAGATCACTTTTTGATGCATCCAACAGAAGTAAATTCTACTCGTCAATTTGCTAATGGTGTACAGTATTTTGAAAAAATTATTCTACACAAAAAGGATGTCATTCCCACCTTGTTTTATGCGATTACGATTCTATTTTCTCTGAGTGGAATCATTGCATTTGTTTTGGGAATAAAGGCACTTACGCAATCACAAAGTTTGTTGATGCAGTCATTAAAACTACATGATTTAATAAAGGCTCAAGAAATAGCTGAAGCAATTACGGAAGGATCCAATGCAAACAATCGAACAGATAAAGATCAAGTTCTGTTCAATATCGCACAAACATATTTGGATAGAGCATCGTGAAATGCTTAGTAAATAAACTACAACATACTTTCATGATTTTTCAAAGCATAAATGGCTAAATAAAGTAGATGAAAAATCAACTCGAGTTAATCCGGAAGCCGAAAAGGAAATAGAGTAGGCTATAACAACATAAATTCCCTTTTATGATTATCATTAGTGAAAAGTGCATTCAACTTATCAAAAAATTTGAAGGCTTCAGTGCAAAGCCCTATCACGGCGCAGCGGATAAGCCCGGCGTATTTACCATCGGATATGGCACTATCAAATATCCACCTTCATACCTTGGTGGAAAATCGGTAGCCCTTACAGATCCCAACATTACTGAAAAGCAAGCTGTTGACTTTCTAACTTGGGAGGTAAACACGAAGGCAAAAAACATAGATGTTTTGCTACGCGATGATCTTACTTCAAACCAGTTTGCTGCACTGATTTCTTTCACTTACAATTTAGGAGAAGGTGCTTTGCAAAAAAGTACGCTTCGGAAAAAAGTAAACTCCAACCCTAAAGACCCAACAATTCACGATGAGTTTTTAAAATGGGTAATTTCAGATGGGCATGTGCAACCCGGATTGGTAAAACGAAGAATGGAAGAAGCAGACCTATATTACAAGCCTTAGTTTTTCAAGCTTTTCTTTATGTCCCGATGGTGTCCCAAAAATAGACATTATCGGGGGTGGGAACTGATTGAAAAAAAGAAAAAAAGGTAGCCTTTTAATCAATTCGAATAAAGGAGTAAACCATCATAATTTCCCTTATCTTCGTTTTTCTCCCTAAACGCGAACCATGAGAAAAACATTTGTGGTATTCTCCACATTGCTAATTGTTGCTACGCTATTGTTGAGTATGTATCTCAACCCTAATTGGTATATCATATTTGCCATAGTCTTGTTTTTGACGGCAATGGGATATTTTGATATGGTGCAAACAAAGCACTCCATCATGCGTATTTATCCCGTGTTTGGAAGATTGCGTTTTTTTATGGAGGAATTGCGCCCCAAAATCTATCAATACTTTATTGAGTCGGATATTGATGGCAGACCCATAAATCGAATAGATCGCTCCACCATTTATCAACGGGCTAAAGAAGAAAACGACACTATGCCTTTTGGCACCCAATTAGATGTTTATTCCGAGGGTTATGAGTGGATGTGCCATTCAATAGCACCTAAAGATTTTCGGACGTTAGATCATAATCCCAGAGTGATGGTTGGAAATAAGGATTGTAAGCAGCCTTATTCACTCAGCATCTATAATATTTCTGCTATGAGCTTTGGTTCGCTAAGTTCGAATGCCATTGAAGCCATGAATGCCGGTGCCAAAATTGGTGGCTTTGCACATAATACCGGTGAAGGCGGACTAAGTCCGTATCACTTAAAACATGGTGGCGATGTTATTTGGCAAATTGGTACCGGATATTTTGGTTGCCGAACTCCTGACGGGAATTTTGATGAAAATCTATTTCAGCAAAAGTCGCAACAACCACAAGTAAAAATGGTTGAAATTAAGTTGTCGCAAGGTGCCAAACCCGGTCATGGCGGTATTTTGCCAGCTTCCAAAAACACACCTGAAATTGCAGCAATCCGACACTTACAACCTCATACCTTAGTAGCCTCTCCACCTTACCATCGAGCCTTTAGCACACCACGCGAAATGGTACAGTTCATCACCAAATTGAGAACACTATGCGGAGGTAAACCGGTAGGATTTAAAATTTGTATCGGACACAAAAGTGAATTTATCGGTATTTGCAAAGCCATGATAGAATTAGACACCTATCCCGATTTTATAACCGTAGATGGTGCTGAAGGCGGCACCGGTGCTGCTCCTCAAGAGTTTTCTAATTATGTAGGCGCTCCCTTATTGGATGGGTTGGATTTTGTACACAATATTCTCACCGGTTTAGATATTCGCAAACACATCAAAGTTTTAGCATCCGGAAAAATCACGACAGGGTTTCACATCATTCGTGCTATGGCTTTGGGAGCCGATGCTTGTTACTCAGCCCGTGCTATGATGATGGCAGTTGGGTGCATTCAGGCCTTGCTTTGCAACACCAATCGTTGCCCTACGGGCGTGGCCACGCAAGATCCGCGCCTGACGGTAGGTTTGGTAGTTGAAGATAAAAAAACACGAGTTGCTAATTTTCATAAAAACACCGTTACCAGTGTGGTAGAACTGTTAGGTGCATCGGGTTTAGACACCAAAGAAAACATAACACGCTCACACATCTATCGGCGAATTTCTTTCCGCTCCATGCTCACCTACGAAGAGATTTTCCCCTCGTACGAAAAAGGCTCATTTTTAAAAGAAATACCGGAACGTTATCAAGTGGATTTTAAATATGCCAGCCCGGATCATTGGGGAATGTCTAACATTGGTAGTTGGAGCAATTAATCGGCTTTTTAGTTTTTGGTGTGGATCAAATTTTCAGTTGTTCTTTTACTGTTACAAGTCGGTACGCGTGAACATTCTCTATCTTTGGAATGATCAAAAAACGAGAATTATTGGTGTGCTATGTTAAGATATGGAAAGTTAGATTGGGCTGAGTTTAGCATTTCATCAGTGGGGCGAAGTGTATTTACCTTGTTGATTTTGATGATCTTTAGCGGCATACAAAATTGCTTTGCACAAACAGATCCTTTAGCACAAGCACGTTATTTTGTTTCACAAAATGACTATGATAAAGCCCTTGAGTCCGTAAAACGTTTGTACGACCAAAACCCGATGGATGGCGAAGTCTATCGTTTTTATTTCAACACATTACTGGATAAAAAGGATTATAAGGAAGCAGAAAAATTAGTATCCAAGCAGTTAAAAATTTTGCCGAATGATCCGATGTTGTTTTTAGATTTAGGCAATGTGTACTTGGTGTCAGGAAAGCCCAAAAAATCGGCAGAACCTTTTCAACAAGCAATCAATTTTCTAAACGGTGATGATATTCTCACAACCAAAATGGCTAACGAGTTTGTTCGTTTAAAACAAGATGACTGGGCTATTAAAACCTATGAGCGAGCCATTGAAATTATTAGAAACCCCTATTTCTATAGTACGCCTTTAGCCAAATTGTTTGCACAAACGGGCAATATTGAACAAGCTATAAATACTGTTTTAAACGTGGGGCAAATACAATTGCCCGGACTGGATGATACCAAAACGATTTTGCTTGAAATTCTTGGTAATGATCCTCGCAAATTACAATTAGCACAAAAAGCATTGATTCGAAAAATCAATGAACAGCCCTCCAATACTTGGTTTGTAGAACTTCTCACATGGCTTTATACACAAAAGGATGATTGGGAGGGTGCCTTAATTCAAATGCAAGCTTTAGATGAGCTTAACAAAGAAAACGGTTCACGATTATTAGACTTTGCTCGATTGGCAGCAAAAGAAAACCATTTTAATATTGCCATAAAAGCTCTCGACAACATTTTAGAAAAAGGAAACAACAACCCTTTGTTTGCCATTGCTCAAGCTGAAAAACTTCGAGTATTATTTGAACGATTGAAGGAAACTTCGACACCTACATCACAAGATATTGCAAAGGTTGAGCAAGAATATGACTCATTCTTTCGGCAATTTCCACAATACTACATCTCTGAAACACTAAACGACTATGCAACTTTAGAAGCTCAATTTGCCGGAAAAACAAACAAGGCAATCACTCTATTGCAAACCGCTATTGCTCAACCCAACGCACGTAGAGAATTTTATGGATGGTCTAAATTGCAATTAGGCGATTACTATCTTTTGGCAGGAAAAATATGGGATGCTTCTCTCGTGTATAGCCAAGTGGACAAAGACTTTCGGGAAGATAGATTGGGAGAAGAGGCTCGATTTAGAAACGCTAAATTAGCTTATTATCAAGGCGATTTTGAATGGGCACAAGCACAACTTTCAGTGCTGAAAGCCTCCACATCTGAACTCATTGCCAATGATGCTTTGTATCTTTCTATTCTCATAACAGAAAACATTCCTCCAGATAGCAATCTGGTTCCGCTACGCCGTTTTGCTTATGCTGATTTGCTTTTGTTTCAAAATAAAGATCAAGAAGCAGAAACCTTATTAGACAGCATTTCTAAAGCCTATCCTAAACATCCGCTTAGTGATGATATTCTGATGCTTCGAGCACAAATGGCGGTCAAGCACCATGATTTCAACAAGGCACTTAGCTATTGGCAAGATGTTTATGACCGATATGCTCAAGATGTTTTGACGGATGATGCCATTTTTAAAACAGCAGAAATTTATGAGAACAAATTAAAACAGCCCGCAAAGGCAAAATCCTTTTACGAAAAACTGATTCTCGAATTTCCGGGCAGCACTTATGTGCAGTTAGCTCGAAAACACTTAGCAGCTTTACAAGCTAATACAAATGCTCAAACTCCTTAATGGCAAGCGTTTTGATCGCTTCGGATGTTCAATCAACGAAAAGTTGACTCAAAATCCACCAACAGTTTTGCTAATCCATCAATGTTTTCTAAAGAAAGTTCTTGAGGTTTGTCATACACATCATGGTAATAGGGTTTGGTGCCATTGCTATAAATGAAAATTGATGGAACCCCTTTTTTGCTGAATGAATAATGATCGCTATTTCTACTTTGGTCGCGTTCTTTTATTTCAGGTAAATATTTTGCCTTGTCGTTGATGTTACGAAGCTGTTCAAACGCTTTTTTTTGTTCTACTGCATTCACTACCGTTATTCCATTTTTGGCATCGCCGGTCATGTCTAAATTGATCACAAAGCGGATTGCATCAAGCGGGAAAAGTGGGTGATTGACAAAATAATCAGAGCCGAGTAAACCTGCCTCCTCTCCACTAAAGGCACAAAAAGCCATGCTATAACGCTGTGGATGTTTCGCAAAATAGTTAGCCATATAGAGCATCAAAGCAGTGCCGCTTGCATTGTCGTGTGCGCCTGTAAACGTTGCTGGGCCTAATTTTCCAAGATGATCAAAATGTGCTGAAAAAACGATAAAGCTATCCGGTTGTTGCGTGCCAGGTACATAACCAATTACATTTTTACTTTGAAATTCGGGTACAAAGCGACTATCCAAACGGGCTTCTATGTGCCGAATACGTTTTGGCATCACGGTGTCTTCTACAATAAAGATAGTTGCGGCAATAGTGTCGGTTGCAACCGTCCAGGTTAGTTTTCCATGGCGTGGAATCAGAAAAATTCCATGTGGAAATTCTTTGCCACCTGAATAGGTATTGAAATGAAGGTATTTTGTCAGTGTGTCGTAGTTTTTAAGTAACACTGCTTTTCCGGGAATAAATTCAGCTTTGGTGCGATGCCAAGAAAGGCTGTCTTTAACGTTTGATAAATTCACTCGTTGCACCTTCATTTTTTCGATTTGACAAGATGCGCTTGCCGCGTGGACAATAAAATCTGTGCCTACATTCAATTCCTTTTTTTGTAGGATTAAAGTGGCAGCCCCCGGAAATGTGTTGACCGGAAAATGGTAGAGTTGAAAAAAACTGCTATCATTTGAAAATGGCAATAAGCCAAATTCACGAAATTTTTCTCCAATAAAATTTGCTGCCTTTTCCACTCCTTTTTGCACATAGCCGCGCCCATGCAAGGTGGGTGATGACAATGAGTTTATTTGCCTTTTTATCCAGCGTTTTTCCGTTTGGGCAAATGCTGAAATAAAAAATAGCGTAAGTGTAGCGGTAAATATTAGCCGTTTCATTAGAAATGAAAAAACCTTAAAATTAAAAAATGCTCCGCGTGTTAGGAGCATTTTTTAAATTAGATTGAGTAATAAAAACTAATGACCTAAAGTAATGGTATTGTCGGTAGTTACCCCACCAGAGGTATTTGAATCAAATAATCGCATGATGCCGCCATCTAATGATAAAATAGTGATGGTGTCAGGCGTACTTGAAGGAGGCATGATCGTTACCAATTTGCTATCGTTATTGATCAGCAACCAAGTACCGGTTTGTGTTTGAGGATCACTTGTGTCGCATTTCAAGGGGCCTTCATTTGCCGTAAATGTTCCATTTGCATTAAAGTTTACGTAGTTGTCTTTTTCGCAAGGCATCCATTTAGCAAATTGGTCAACGGTTGAATCAAACCCGGTTCCATGAATACGTTCAGTATAAGCTTTGTAGTACCAATTTCCATTTGTGAGATTGTCCTTGGCAGATTTGGTGTTGTCTTTCTTGGTACAAGCAACCACAAATAGTGCAAGCGCGGCAAGGGGAAGAAATAGTTTTTTCATAAGTTGTATGTTAAATAATTATGAACGGCAAATGTAGGTAAAAATGCTCACTTCCACCGCCTCACGACCAAACTAGAATTTGTACCACCAAAGCCAAAAGAATTGGAAAGAAACAAGTCAAACTCTTGCTGTAATGTTTCCGGCACAACATGGATTTTTGCTGAATGTTCATCGGGGTTTTCAAAATTGATGTTAGGTGCAATAAAGTTGTTTTGCATCATCAACATAGAATATACAATTTCGCTGGCTCCGGCCATCCAACATTCGTGCCCGGTCATAGACTTGGTAGAGCTTACCGGTACTTTTCCGCCAAACACATCAAAAATTGCTTCTGCTTCGCTGCCATCGCCGGCGGGTGTAGAGGTAGCATGTGCATTGATGTATTGTATCAACTTGGGATCAACTCCGGCATCTTTCAACGCACGTTGTATGGAGCGGACTTGTCCTTCTGAGCTGGGATTGGAAATATGTTGCCCATTGGAAGAAAAGCCATAGCCCATCACTTCAGCCAAAATGGTTGCGCCTCTTGCTTGCGCGCTCTCAAGGCTTTCTAACATAACCGTTGCCGCTCCGCCACCTGGCACCAAGCCGTCTCTATCTCTGTCAAAAGGACGGGATGCTTTTGCAGGCTCATTTTCACGTAAAGAAAAAGTACCTAAGGCATCAAAATTGGGCATGGAATAAATATTAGTTTCTTGTGCGCCACCGCAAAGTACACGCTCTTGCAATCCCTGTTTGATAAATAAATAGCCCAACCCGATAGAATGTGATCCGCTGGCACAAGCAGCACTTATGGTAAAGTTCACTCCTCGCAGCTTGAATATCGTTGCCAAATTCATCGTTACTGTAGAATTGAGCACCTGAAATACAGAGCCGGAGCCTACCATCATGGTGTCTTTCTTTTCACGTATCAGATCAATCGCTTCAATGACCGGTTGTGCACAACTATCATTTCCATAAATGATGCCTGTTTCGTTTTGCTCAAAAGAAGCAGCATCAATCCCTGCTTGATTTAAGGCTTCAAGGGTTGCCATGTAGGCAAATTCCGCATGTTCAGGCATCATGATACGAGAACGTCTATCTAATAATCCTTTCAATTGGGGACGTTCTACAAAGCCCGTCAGTCCTGAGCGATAGCCCATTTCCTTTCTTTTAGGATCAAGCACTATCCCCGATTTTCCTTCAAATAAAGACTTCGTTACTTCTTCTTTATTCTTGCCAAGAGAAGAATAAATACCTAAACCTGTAATAACAACCCTATTCGCCATTATGGGTGCAAAAATATATGGGATTGGGGATAAATGGTAATTTTATAATCAGGTTACTGGGTTGGATAAAAAAAATAAAGTAGAAAAAACACGGGGTAAAGAGAGCAAATAAGTCTGAAAAATCAAGAGGGACAAGAATCTGAGCCTGTTTTAGGCAATTGTTGGTAAATTGCCTAAAAGCACTGCATATTTAATTTAATAATTACATCATTAGGAGAAATTTAAATTTTACTCCAATAAATAAGGGTTACACATATTCATTACTTTCTATTATTTGTGCGGAATTTAACAGGTATAAAACCACTACGATTACTATGGTATATATTTAATTTCGTTAAAATATTCTTATTTATCACTCTTTTTACCTAAGTATGTACTCCAATTCTGCATTTGTGTCTTTAATAGAGTTTCGTCATGTTTTTGATAAACTTGTGCCTTGATACATTTTGCTGTAATCAAGATAATAATTTTGGTTGCCGGGCTTAAACCATGACTGGTGCATCCAGTTTTGGGAAGCGTCTTGCACCCACCAAGTACTAAAGCCGATTCTGGAGGTTGTTCCATCACTATTGTATCCCAAATAAGCTGATGCCATTATTTGCATGTAATACATTTTTGCTTTCTCAACCATGAATATTTAGATGGTGGTATATTTTGCAATGGGTAAAACATAGAGGGTAAATTAATAAAGTCTGACCAAACGTTTTCATAA
>JAFDXP010000056.1 GCA_018267875.1 Bacteroidota bacterium
AAGCAAAGGTTTATTTGTATTTTTGGAACGCCTGAATAGTGCCATATTTGAAAAAAGTTTAGATATTTTTCAAAGTAAAGCATTCTCAGGCACTTTTTTTATTGAAAGTTTCGGATTGTTGTGAAGCTCCGGCTGTTTTTTTATTGAGAAAAAGACTGATTTAGTTATGCCTTTAATTTTATCAATGCTGTTGAAACTCTTTGCTGCGTTTGTTCTCGTCCAATCATTTCGATAATTTCAAACACGCCTGGACCATATTTGCCCCCTACCAGCATTATGCGTAATGGCAAAAGCACATCCCCTTTTTTAAGACCACTTTCAGTCATCTGTCTGGTAAAAACTTGTTCTATATTTTGATGATCCCAAGTACTGATATTAGCAAGGCTTTCAGACCAAGTCGAAAAGAAACTTTGCTTTGTTTCGTTCCATTTTTCTGAAATCGCATCGATATCAATGTTTTCTGGTGATCTAAAAAAGAAATGACCTTGTGCCCAAAAATCAGAAAGCAGGTGACAGCGCTCTTTTATCAAGCCTACTACTTTCACTAAATATTCTTGATTGGCGGAAAAGCCATTATTTGCAATAAAGGGTTGAATCATTTTTGCCAACGATTCATTGTCTTTTTGAAGAAGATATTGATGGTTAAACCATTTAGCTTTTTCAAAATCAAAACGAGCGCCACCTTTATGAACACGATCCATTGAAAAGTGAGCAATTAGTTCGTCGAGTGAAAAAATTTCTTGTTCGGTGCCATCATTCCAACCAAGCAACGCTAAAAAGTTAATAAAAGCTTCGGGCAAAAAGCCTCGTTCTTTGAAACCTATTGTTTTTTCGCCGGTATTAGGATCTGTCCAATCCATAGCAAACACAGGAAACCCTAATCTTTCTCCATCTCGTTTACTCAATTTCCCATGTCCATCCGGCTTTAAAATGAGAGGAAGATGCGCCCATTGTGGCATTTCTTTTTCCCAACCCAAATATTTCCACAACAGTAAATGCACCGGTGCACTGGGCAACCATTCTTCACCTCGAAAAGCATGAGTGATTTTCATGAGATAGTCGTCCACAACTACCGCAAGATGATAGGTAGGCATTCCATCTGCTTTTAGCAATACTTTATCGTCCACTAAATCGGTTTCAAAACTTACTTCACCGCGCACCATGTCAACCATGCTAATAGTTGTGTTTTGTGGCATTTTCAGGCGAACAACATAAGGCGTTCCTACTCCCAACAGTTCAGTTACTTTTTCTGGTGAAAGAGAATGGGAGTTGCGCATTTGCATCCGTGTAACCTGATCATATTGTGGTGTTGGATTACTACTTGTTTTAAATCGTTTGCGCATTTCCTCCAGCTCATCTGGCGTGTCAAAAGCATAGTAGGCATAGCCATCATCAATCAGTTTTTGTGCATACTGAAAATAAAGGTGCTTTCTTTCGCTTTGACGATAAGGTCCGTATGCCCCGGGATGACGAGGGCTTTCATCCGGCTGCAAGCCACACCATCCTAAGCATTGAAAAATGTAATCTTCAGCCCCTTCTACAAAACGCTTTTGATCGGTGTCTTCAATTCTTAGAACAAATTCTCCTCCGTGAAGTTTGGCAAAAAGATAATTGTACAACACGGTACGAACGCCCCCCAAATGAAGCCCACCGGTAGGGCTTGGCGCAAATCGAACGCGCACTTTTTTAGATGAACTCATAACGCCGCAAAAGTAGCTGATTATACACTTTTTTTATGGATGATAGGAGCTTAAATACGGATGAAAGGATTGTTTAGCTTAGAAAATCTCATTGTTGCCTTCATTGTAACCGTTAAATATTTGAATTTTGAAATAAAAACTTCTATTTTTCAAACCGACAAAAAGGAACTGCTTTTTATGATTGTAGGCGTATTGAAGGAACAGGCAACCGAGCCAAGAGTATCGTTGGTGCCTGAAACCGTTACTCAGCTTGCCAAGATGAATGTAAAAGTATTGGTAGAGCATGATGCCGGCGAACGAGCATTTTTTCGAAATACGCTTTACACAGACGCTGGAGCAACTCTTTGCAGTAAGGATGAAATTATTCAGCAAGCTGACGTAGTATTGACTATAAGCGCGAATAATATTCCCGAAACCATAAAGCCTCAAACCGTTGTGTTGGGTGCGTTTCAGCCTCTCTCCTATCCACAAATGATGCAGCAATTGGCAGATAAAGGAATGACTATATTTAGTCTTGATAGCATTCCTCGAACCACTCGTGCGCAAGCAATGGATGTGCTTAGCTCGCAAGCTAATATAGCCGGATACAAGGCTGTATTATTAGCTGCATTTCAATACAGTCGCTATTTCCCCATGTTTATGACTGCTGCTGGCAGCATAGCTCCGGCACGTGTTTTGATTTTAGGTGCAGGTGTAGCTGGATTGCAAGCAATAGCAACAGCTCGCCGATTGGGTGCTGTGGTAGAAGTGTTTGATACTCGCCCTGCCGTGAAAGAAGAAGTAATGAGTTTAGGAGCCAAGTTTGTAGAAGTGGAAGGTGCAGCAGATGCTTCAAAAGCAGGCGGATATGCTGTAGAGCAAAGCGATGAATTTCAACAACGGCAAAAGGCAAAAATTCATGAACATGCTCGTAAGGCTGATATAATCATCACAACGGCACAAATACCAGGAAAGAAAGCACCTATATTGATTTCCAAGGCTATGCTCGATGACATGCGCCCCGGATCGGTGGTAATAGATTTGGCTGCTGCTACCGGTGGTAATACCGATTTGACAGAAAATGAAAAAACGATTGTTCATCAAGGTGTAACAATTGTTGGCAATTCTGCATTAGCTGCATCTATGCCTTCTGATGCTAGCAAATTGTATAGTAAAAACGTTTTCAACTTCCTTAAATTAATCATCAATAAAGAAGGTGGATTAGCACTCAATTGGGAAGATGATTTAGTTATCGGCACCTGCATTTCGCACGACAATAAAGTGATGAATGAACGTGTGCGCAATCTTTTACCAGCTACCTTAAACGCATAAACAAAATGGATAGTATTGCACAACTTTTTACCGATGCAGCCACTTATAGGTTGCTTACCATTGTCATTCTTTCCATTTTTTTGGGAATTGAAGTGATTTCTCGTGTGCCTTCGGTTTTGCATACACCGCTCATGAGTGGTGCCAATGCAATACATGGCGTAGTTATCATTGGTGCTATCATTGTGATGGGTGAGGCTGCCTCTGACGACTATTTGGCGCTGACTCTTGGCTTTTTGGCTGTGATTTTAGGAACGCTCAATGTGGTTGGCGGGTTTGTGGTAACTGATAGAATGCTTGAAATGTTCGACAAAAAGAAAAAGAGAAAATAGGTTTTGAACTCAAACAATATTGTCAATTAATCTGAATCATTTTCCGACTGGCTCCAAGCCAGTCAGAATTAAATAAAACATAACGAATCCGGTATGCTACTGCCACTCATTTATCTCATTGGTTCTATTACCTTCATCATGGGCTTGAAGATGCTTTCACATCCTGATAGCGCACGAAAAGGCAATTTGGTAGCCGCTTTTGGCATGACCTTAGCCATTGTAGGAACAATATTTTTATACCGCGATCATGCTGGAAATTCCTTAGGCAATTACCCTTGGATTTTTGCCGGTTTAATTGTTGGAAGTATTGTAGGAACGTTGGCTGCCAAAAAGGTTCAAATGACTGCAATGCCTGAAATGGTAAGCCTTTTCAATGGTATGGGTGGTGCTTGTGCCATGCTTATTTCGATTGTAGAATATCATCACAATCCTAATCCCTCCATGGGAATGTTGGTAGTGATTGTACTGGGGATGTTGATAGGCACTGTATCCTTTTCGGGTAGCATCATTGCTTGGGGAAAGCTTAATGGTAGAATTAAAGATCGGTCAATTCCTGCCGGACAAGCCATCAATTTTTTGTTGTTTGCAGGAATTCTTGCAATGGCTGTTTCACTCATTTTTTCCCTTAGTTCAGCATCCTTTTTATTCTAT
>JAFDXP010000057.1 GCA_018267875.1 Bacteroidota bacterium
CAACTAATTATTTAACTCAAGAACAATTTGAAAGTATCAACAACGACGCAGTAGAAATAATAAAAATAATTACAACCATCATTAAAAACACCAAAGCCAACCTAACCACTAACCACTAACAACTATGCACACAGATACATCCGAAAAAGGTTTAGAAACCATCATAGAAAAGCACTTAGTAGAAGTGTGTGGCTATCGCCAAAGTTATAGTGCCGACTATGACAGAGACCTTTGCATAAACAAACGCTTATTGTTTGAGTTTATCAAGCAAACCCAGCCCATAGCTTTTGATACCATTGTAAAACGTGGCGAAGATAAATTTATAAAACGCCTGGCAGAGCAAATCAAAGCCAAAGGCATCATTGAAATATTGCGTAAAGGCATTAAGGATTTAGACCTTCAAATAAATCTGTACTACAAAAACCCAGTTTCCGACCTCAACCAAAAGGCACAAGATAATTACCAAGCCAATATATTTTCAGTTACTCGTCAGTTGTTTTACAGCCTATCCAATAGCAATTCGTTGGATATGGTTTTGTTCATTAATGGCTTACCAATTATAACCTTTGAACTTAAAAACGAATGGACAGGGCAAACGGTAAAAAATGCAATACGCCAATACCAACAAGATAGAGACCCCAAAGAACCCTTATTTGCCTTTGGCAGATGTATGGTTCACTTTGCAGTAGATAGCAACTTAGTGTATATGGCAAGTGAGTTGAAAGGGGGCAATACTTTTTTCCTTCCATTCAACAAAGGTGTAAACAATGGTGCAGGCAATCCGGTAAACCAAAATGGTTTAAAAACGGATTACCTCTGGAAAGAAACGCTTACCAAAGCAAGCCTTAGCAATATAGTAGAGAACTATGCACAAATAGTAGAAGAAACAGACGAAGACACTGGCAAGATAAAACGCAAATTAATATTCCCACGATACCATCAAATAAGAGCAGTTATCAAATTATTGAAAGATGCCAAAACAAACGGTGTAGGACATAAATATTTAATTCAACATTCAGCAGGTTCAGGCAAGTCAAATTCAATTACTTGGTTGGCACACCAGTTAGTGAGTTTACACAATAACGAAAATTCAGATGCAATTTTTGACAGTGTAATAGTAGTAACCGATAGAAAAATATTGGATAAACAAATTAGAGATAACATCAAACAATTTGCCCAAGTAAACAAAGTAGTAGAAGCCATTGAAAAAGGAAGTAAGCAACTCAAAGAAGCCTTAGAAGATGGCAAGAAAATAATTGTTACCACAGTTCAAAAATTTCCTTTCATTATTGATGAAATAGGCACATTACAAGCCAAAAAATTTGCCATCATCATTGACGAAGCTCACAGTAGCCAAAGCGGTGAAACAGCCAGTAAAATGAACTGGGTATTGTCTGATAAAGAAACACCTTACGGTGAAGATGATATTGATGAACTAATAACTAACAACTCACCACTAACCATTATTGAAGAAATGATAGAGCAACGTAAAATGCTGAAAAATGCCAGCTACTTTGCTTTTACGGCTACACCTAAAAACAAAACTTTAGAAACATTTGGTACAAAAATTAACGAAGGTAAATTTGAGGCTTTTGATGCTTACACCATGAAACAAGCCATTGAGGAAGAATTTATTTTAGATGTGCTTAAAAATTACACTACCTACCAATCTTATTACAAACTCAATAAAGCTGTAGAAGACAATCCAGAATTTGAAACAAACCAAGCCAACAAAAAACTAAGGGCTTATGTAGAAAGTCATCCATTTTCCATAATGGAAAAATCAAAAGTGATGATAGACCATTTCAATTCAGAAGTTGCCAAGCAAATAAACAGACAAGCTAAAGCAATGGTGGTTTGTAAGAGCATTAACAACGCCATCAAATACTACGATGCTTTTAAAAAATACCTCAAAGAAATCAACTCACCCTACAAAGCAATTATTGCTTTTAGTGGCAGCAGAGAAATTGAAGGAGTAGAAACAGACGAGGCTAAATTAAATGGCTTCCCAAGTAACGACATACCAAAAGAGTTCAAGAAAAAAGACTTTAAGTTTTTAATTGTTGCCAATAAATTTCAAACAGGTTTCGACCAACCATTATTGCATACAATGTATGTAGATAAAAAATTAAGAGATGTTCAGGCAGTGCAAACTTTATCAAGGTTAAATAGGGCTTATAAGCCTTACAAGGAAGATACTTTTGTAATGGATTTTTTCAATAGTACAGATGAAATAAAAGAAGCCTTCGAGCCTTTTTATACCACCACAGTATTAAGTGAAGAAACAGACGCAAACAAGCTGAATGATTTGCAAGACATTTTGGATAATGCACAAGTGTACACATCTGAAGAAGTACACAACTTTACTAATCTTTATTTTAACAATGCTGATAGGCAAGAACTTGACCCAATAATAGATGCCTGTGTTGCTAATTTCAAATCAGAGTTAAACGAAGATGCACAAATAGATTTCTTTGTAAAGGCAAAATCATTTTACCGTACTTATGCTTTTCTTTCTAAAATTTTGTCTTTCAAAAATGCTTATTGGGAAAGGTTGTATTGGTTCTTAAAATTTCTAATGCCAAAAATCAAACCTAAGGAAAATGAGGATTTAGCAAAAGGTATTATTGAGGCTATTGATTTAGATAGTTACCGCTTAACAAGAACTACAACAGATAATATTGGCTTAAAAGGTGGTGAAGAAATAGACCCAACCCCACCAATAATGAAAGGCAAAAAAGGCGAAAATGAGTTTAATGCTTTAGAAGCTATCATTAATGATTTCAATACACGTTTTGGTATTGATAATTGGACAGACGATGATAAAATAAAAGCATTTCTATTTCAACAATTGCCAGCCGATTTTGCAAAAGACCAGGCAACTGTTAATTCAGTAAACAATTCCGACAAACAAAATGCAAAAATTACTTCCGATAAAAAGGTAGAAGATTTAATGCAAGATGTAATATTTACTTATACTGATTTGTACAAGAAGTTTACTGATGATGCTGATTTTAAAAGACAGTATTTAGATTTTGTATTTGATAAAATCTGGAAAAACCAGCAGCAACCCAATAAGTAAATAATGAAAAAAGAATTACCTCAAAATTACAGACATATACGAGCAGTGCAGCATTGATTACAACAAGGATGCTGAAATAACAAAGAAGTTTTTTAAAACAGTTCAAAACAAATTGCATTGGGCTATTACAGGACATACAGCAGCCGAACGCATTGCCCAAAGTGCCGATGCCAGTAAGCTATTAGGTTAATAGAGATTCCATAGCTTTTTTATCCCTGCACGGAGTGCGCGATACAAACCATAAAGCTATGGGCTATACCAAACTGTTGTGTCATTATCGTTTTTTATTAGGATGAAGCTGGGAACATAGCCATTCACTAAGTTAACTGAGATAAATTACAAAGATTAAAAGAGGTCATGAATTTTCATAGTTTAGAAGGGATAAAAAAAATCCTGCGCCAACACTGACGCAGGATTTGCTCTTTTTTTTGGACGAATGGTTACGCCATTTTTTTCAATTCTTGAATGCGAGATTCGTGATCTACTTCTACGTGTAGCTTGTCTGTCTTATCCATATCTACCAACACAGGGCCGGCAACAAAGATGGAAGAGAAAGTACCGGTAACAATTCCAATAAGCATCGCAAAGGCAAACCCACGAGTTACTTCACCCCCTACAATAAAGAGAATCAACACCACTAAGAATACAGTTAAAGATGTCATCACGGTACGAGGTAAGGTATCATTGATGGCTTTATTAACCGTAGATTTTTTATCGCTGTTTGGTGTCTTGCGAAAATATTCACGCACACGGTCAAACACGATGATGGTATCGTTCATCGAGAAACCAATTACAGTAAGGATGGCTGCAATAAAATGTTGGTCAATTTCAAGTGCAAACGGTACTTTTTCGCGGAAGAAAGAGAATACGGCAAGCGTAGCACAGATGTTGAAAATGAGCGACACAAAAGTTCCCAGCGAATATTGCCATTTGCGGAAACGAACTAAAATGTAGATCGAAATAGCAATTAATGAAATAATGGTAGCCCATTTTGCACCATTAATCAAATCATCGGAAATGGTTGGCAAAACGGTTTGTGAGCTTTGAACGTATTTACCTGCAAATTCTGATTGGGAAACAGATGTAGGTACAAATCCTTCTTTGGTTAAACCATCATACAATTTACCCATTACTTGTTGCTCAATATCCTGACCTTGTTTGGTGATTAAATAAGCGGTAGTAATGTTGATTTGATTGTTCGTACCAATAGTTTTTACAATTGGGTATTCACCAAAGTAGTTGTGTAGTTTTTCACGGATTTGAGACACCTCAAATTTCTTATCGAATTTGATGGTATAGCTTCGTCCGCCGGCAAATTCTACACCATAATCAAAGCCATGAAATAAGGAAGCAACGCCGCCCAATACCACTATAACTGCAATGATATAAGATACTTTACGTATCCGCATAAAGTCGAAGTTGGCTTTTTGGAATACAGCTTTGGAAATAAAGGTAAAGTATTTGAAATGACGAGTATTAGTGGTGTACATGTCCTTCATCAAACGAGAAACAAGGATACCACAGAATAGGGAGATAGAAATACTTAAAATCTGGGTAGTAGCAAAACCAAGTACTGGTCCTAATCCAAAAATGAAGAGAATAGAAGCGGTAATCAACTGAGCTATGTGTCCGTCAAGTACTGGTGCATACGATCGTTTGTAACCGTCTATGATAGCTTGTTGGTGGTTTTTGCCGTGTACCAATTCTTCCTTGATCCGTTCAAAAATAAGTACGTGTGCATCCACCGCCATACCGATACCTAAAACCAATCCTGCAATACCGGGAAGGGTAAGCGTGGCATGTAGCGAAGCAAGAATTCCGACAGTAAACAATAAGTTTAAAGTAAGAGATACGTTTGCAACCCAACCACTGGTGTTGTAGTAAATCAACATCAACACAAAGATGGCAACGAAGGAAAGGATGATGGCATTGAAACCGGCTGCAATGGACTCTGCTCCCAAAGTAGGTCCTACCACTTGCTCTTGTACAATACGAGCTGGAGCAGGCAATTTACCGGATTTCAAAATATTAGCAAGGTCGGTTGCTTCTTCTGAAGTGAAACCGCCTGAAATGGAAGTTCGACCACCCCCGATTTCATCGTTTACAATAGGTGAAGAATAAACCTTATCATCCAGCACTACAGCTACATAACGACCCTTGTTGTCTCCGGTCATTTTTTTCCAAATACGAGCACCCGCAGCATCCATTTCCATAGATACTTCTGGTTGACCGGTCAAAGGATTGTAGTCCATGCGAGCTTGTGTTACATGGTCGCCCTCAAGCTTGCTTTCGTTATTGCCGGAAGCTGTTTTAATAGCATAAAGACGAAGTGGTGCGTTTGGATTACGACGGTTTTCGCGGTCTTCTGCACCATACAAGAATTTCACATTGTTAGGAAATTTGTTGCGCACTACACCAATGTTCAAATATTCGTTTAGCATGGCTGTATCTTTGCGCGATACATATCCTACAACCGGACTTGGATTGCTTGCTAATTCTTCAGGAATGTATAAAATGGAACGAATAGGGAATTCTTTATGCGCTTTTTCTAAGGCTGCTGTGTTTGAGTCGGCACTAGCACCTTTTGTTTCTGTTGTTTTAGCAGAGCCACCCATCAAAGAAGCAAGGCTTCCGGTATCAGTTGCTTTGGTAGTAGAGTCTGTTGTTCCGACAACTTTTGCTTCTGTTGCTTTTTTGGAAGTATCGTCTGTTTTGGTGCCGGATAGATATTTAGAAAGGGAAGTTTCTGCATCTAATAGGGTTGCATAAATTTCTTGGTTTGTGTAAGTTTCAAAAAACTGAAGTTTGGCAGTAGCTTGAAGGTAATTCCGTACACGCTCAGGATTCCGAACACCAGCAAGTTCAACTGTAATGATGCCTTTGTTTTCATCCAAGTTCATGTTGGGATTCACCACACCAAATTTGTCAATACGAGTTAAGAGTACGTTGTAAGTACGTTTGATGGCTTGTTTCGCTTCTGAACGAATTTTAGACAACACCTGATCGTTGGTAGATTGTAGTGTAATATCTTTTTCTGCCGGCTTAGTAAATAGATAAGCAAGTTTGGCATTTGGATTTGCCTTTGTAAATGCTTCACCAAAAAGTGTTACAAAATCTGCTTGGCTATTCACCTTAGCTTGATCAGCATCGGCAATAGCTTTGTTCAGCGTTGGGTCTTTGGGGTTATTACTCATGGAGCGCACCAACTCGTCTAAGCTAACCTCAAGAGTTACGTTCATCCCCCCCTGAAGGTCAAGACCTAAATTCAGTTCTTGTTCTTTAGCAGCTTGAAAAGTGTATTTTTTCAACAGAGGAACAGAAAAAACGGTTACTCCTTGCATGCTGTCGGTGATCCGCTCAAAACGGTTATCGACTAACTTATCCAACTCCTGTCCTTTTGCTTCCGGCTCAGCCAAAAGAGCTTCGCGACGTGCTTGCTTTCGAGCTTTATCTTCAACGTTGTGTACAATAAATGTAAACGAAAGCTGGTACAGTGAAATTAGGATGAGCGCAGCGGTAAAAAACTTTACCAATCCCTTTAATTGCATAGGTGTTTTGATTGTTAACTAATTCGTGAAATTTATTTTTTGAAGTGGGCAAAGATAGGATTTAATGTAAGAAAAGGAAGTCCATGCCATACTTTCTCTTACAGCAAACTTTTTTTACTAAAATCTTGTCTTTAGTTTAGAAAAAAATCGTTTCTACTTTTTTCAGTGAATATTTTACTTTTACCCATTGCAATCAACTTATCAGAATAAATAACCAATCTAAAGCATGATACGTAAAGCTACGCTCCTTTTAACAGCCTGTTTTGCTTTGCTCCACGTGGCACGAGCACAATATTGCGGTTTTGATAAAGCGCATCAAAAAATGATGCAGCACGATCCTACATACGCACAAAAAACACAGCAATTCAATAGTCAACTTGCTGCCATGTTACAATCAAACAGTAATAATTTGATAGTGACTACCGGATCGGGTGTAGCTTATCAAATACCGGTGGTTGTTCATGTAATTAATACCGGTGGTGCTGTGGGTACAATTTATAACCCTACGGATGCTCAATTGATTAGTATGGTTAATTACCTCAATCAAACATATGCTGCTACTTGGGCTTCTTATCCAAGTGCAACTACTGGTGGTACGTATATTCCGCTTCAATTTGTATTGGCCAAACGCACACCTTGGTGCACATCCACCAACGGAATAAACCGTGTAGATGGTAGCTCCTTACCCGGATATACTCAATATGGAGTTGCACATAATGGAACAAATGGGGCTCAAGACTCTGCTGTAAAATCACTAAGCCGTTGGCCTAATACAGAGTACTACAATGTATGGGTAGTTAATAAAATTGATAGTAATGACGGAACTTTCGGAACCTACACGGCAGGATATGCCTATTTTGCTGGAGCAGGCGCAGATATTGATGGTACTATCATGCTCGCAACACAAGCCCAAGCAGGGCAAATTACTTTGCCACACGAAGTTGGCCATGCTTTTAGCTTATATCACACTTTTGAAGGTGATAATAATGGAACAATTTGTCCGGTAAACAATAACTGTAATACTGATGGCGATAAAGTTTGCGACACTGATCCTCATATACGATCTCAGTTCAATTGTCCCACAGGTACAAACGCCTGTACCGGAAATCCTTACGGAACAGTTGTGCATAATTTTATGGACTATTCCAATTGTCAAGATCGGTTTACCGCTGGACAAAGAACACGCATTATGAATGCCTTGGTTAATTATCCCGGACGTAGCGGATTAATAAGTTCACAAGCTTCGGTTCCCATGCTTGCGACACCAGTTACTACGGCTTGTTTACCTACCGTTAATAATACGACTATAGGTGGTTCCAATTCTGGTGTGCATAATGTAACCATTTCCAACGCAAGCCAAATATTTATGGATCTTTCCAGTGGGGGTTATGCAGGCGACAGTAACCGTTACTATATTGATAATTCTTGCAAACATTTGGTTGATTTAACCGCCGGTCAGATATACAACTATTCTGTAAAAACAGGGCTTCAACCAGAAAAAGTGCGGGTGTATGTTGACTATAATAATGATGGTATTTTTCAATCTTCCGAATTGATTTATTCACATGATGGAACTCAGTTTAACGAAACGCACAGTTTTCAATATTCGGTACCTACTACTGCCACTGTTCCGGGTTTGATTAGCTGTGTGCCTCTTAGAATGCGGGTTATATCTGATCGTTCTGTTGTGCCAACTGTTACGCCTTGTGGTCAAATTTCTTATGGACAAGCAGAAGACTATGCCATTATCATTCGTGGTGGTGGTCCAACTACTGGTTCAGTTACTATTGCTCTCAATCCGGGTTATGGAAATCCATCTTGCAACAATTCTCCTTTGGCATTCACCGCAACTCCTGCTACCGGCATTACGGCTACCAGCTATAAATGGTTTGTAAATGGCGGATTTACCGGAACCACTACTGCCACTTACAATTCATCTACTTTGGCAAACAACGATGTAGTAACAGTGAAAATGTACTTTGTGGGAGCTTGTGGAAATGATAGTGCCAATTCACTTCCATATACGGTAAGTCGTGCAACTTCGGTTCCTGCGGGCGTATCTATTGCTTTAACCTCCGGCACAAACCCCGGATGCCCTAACCAAACGCTAACTTTTACGGCAACTCCAGTAAACGGTGGTGTTACGCCAATTTATACTTGGAAAGTAAATGGTGCTACAGTAGGCACAAACAGCAATACTTATAGTGCCAATTTTGGAAACAATGATGTGGTTACTGTTTTCCTTAAATCAAATTCATCTTGCGCATCGCCGGATACCATTACAGCATCACCAACTACGATACAGTATTTATATAACATGCAACAAATTGCCGTAGCATTGACAAGTGGTAAAAATCCTACTTGCTCAGGAAAACCTTTGACTTTTACTGCTACCGTTACCAATGGTGGAACGAATATTAACTATCAATGGTTAGTGAATAGCGCCTCCATTCCAGGCGCAACAAATGCTACATTTACTTCTGCTACTTTAACCAACAATGCCATAGTGCAAGTGGCTTCTACCGTAACAGACCCATGTGTTCTCAACCTGACAGATACTTCAATTCCTGTTACAATCTATGTTATACCATCAGATACACCTAAGGTGAATATTACCATTACAAAGGGAAGTAATCCGGGTTGCCTTGATTCTTTAATAGAATTTAAAGCAGTAGTGACTAAACATGGCGCAGCTCCAGCTCTTGCTTGGTTTGTAAATGGCTTGAACGTTGCATCAGGCAGCCTATACAGCTCCAACACTTTACTAAATGGTGATATCGTAACACTACAGTCTGCCGCTACGGATACACTTTGCTACACCGCAGACACCGCATATTCTGCACCTTTGGTTATGATTCGTAATTCCACACCTCCTGCACCGGTTATTTCTTTTATTGGAAACATGTTGGTAAGTAATGTAACTACCAAGCTCCAATGGTTTGGACCTTCCGGAAAAATACCAGGAGCAACCAGTTCTTCTTATCACCCAACTCAAGCCGGTTCTTACTATGCTGTTCAAGACAACAACGGTTGTTATTCTGCCCCTTCAAATATTCTAACCGTATCATTGCTGGACATCGCAACGTATGACCTAAGTCAGGTTAAAATTTATCCAAATCCAACCACAGGGTTGGTAAATTTAGATTGGGGTACCAAAAACACAACAGTTAGAATAGATGTTTTCAGCGCAACCGGACAAGGACTTTATTATGACGAACTGCGAAACGGTTCCCATAAGGTGCTGAATCTGACTAATTTTGCTTCTGGTAATTATTTCATCGTCATTCGTGATGAGGCCGGAAATATCGGTACTCAAAAAATAACATTGACCAAATAACATTGACCAAAAAGAATGAATAGCCGTTTCTGAAATTTTCAGAACGGCTTTTTTTATTAACACTCAAAATTGTACTGAACATGAACATTGTCGCTCTTCTGCAACACGAAATGGAACAAGAAGCAAAAACAACACGCAAGTTTTTAAGTCTCATTCCAACTCAAAACTTACATTGGAAACCTCATACCAAGAGTATGGATATGAAAACTTTGGCTGTTCATATTGCAGAGTTGCTTTCTTGGGTAGAAATGGCTTTAAATACGGATGGGCTTGATTTTGCTGCGCAACCCTATGAGCCAACACCGATAGAAAATGCAGCAGCATTACTCCCAGTTTTTGAATCGGCTTATAAAAAAGGTCTTGAAAGGCTTTCTATGGCTAAAGAATCGGAGTTGGAACCCATTTGGACACTGAGAAATGGAGAAACAATTTTAGCATCCATGTCGAAATATGAAGTAATTAGACACGCTTTTTCTCAAATAACACACCATCGTGCTCAATTAGGTGTCTATCTGCGTTTGCTTGATATTGCAATTCCCGGCAGCTATGGACCTTCAGCAGATGAAATGAAATAATCTTTAAAATAAAGTTCCGATACCTTTGTGTCGGAACTTTCGCTGTATTTTTGAACAGTGTATAGGCTATTACTTTCTCTTCTTTTTACCCTTCTTTTTTACGCTTATGGCCGTGCTGTGGCTCAAGAACGAACCTTAGAGCCTTTTGTAAGCACCGGTATTGTCATTCCTACTGTTCGTTATACAAACACACAGTTTTTTCCGACAACTTCTTTTTCGGGTGGATGCAATTATTATATTCCTGTAAACAAATCTTTTAGTGTAAAATTTGGATTGAGTTACGAGTGTCAACAAATGCACTTTAGCGGCCAATCGCTTTTTGATAGTGCTTCTTATTCTACGCTTGCAAATGGGTTAACTAATTTGCATTATATAGCCTTGCCCTTACAACTTTCTTATGTTATTGAATTGGCTGATGGAAAAGCATTGCGAACAGCATTCGGGATGAGCTATGGTTTTTTGATGTATGCCCAAACAAAGGGGAAATCACAAGATTTTATTAATGGACAACAAAAAGCAGAAACAAATTTTCACTATGCTAATTATGTGGGCATGACACCAAGCAAAAATTACAGAGACGATAGGACAGAACTTTCCGGCTTTGCTCCAGCAATGTACTTAGATGTAAAATATCAATTTCGCCAAAAATGGTTGGTAGGTTTTTTTTATCGTTACAATATAAATGACGTGAGTGTAAACCCCGGAAATAGTACCGTAAGAATGCACACCGCTGGTATCGTTCTCAGTGTGAATTTATCTGCTGGAATAAAGCAGAAAGAATCTGAATAAAAGGCAGAAACTAAAATCCATATTTTAACAAAAATCGCTTCAGAAATTTATTGGAGAAGAACAATGAAGTATTACATTATAGCGGGAGAAGCAAGTGGCGACCTACATGGCGGTAATTTGATAAAAGCCATACATCAGCAAGACAATCAGGCTGAAATACGCTGCTGGGGCGGCAATAAAATGGAAGCTGCCGGAGCTACTTTAGTAAAGCATTATCGAGATCTCGCTTTCATGGGTTTTGTAGAAGTGATTATGCACTTAGGTACCATTTTATCAAACATCAAATTTTGCAAACAAGACATTGCCAAATTTCAGCCGGATGTTTTAGTGCTGATAGACTATCCGGGCTTTAATATGCGCATAGCAGCTTGGGCAAAAAAGCAAAGTATAAAAGTAGCCTACTACATTTCACCACAAATATGGGCATGGAAGGAGGGAAGAGTTCATCAGATTAAGCGTGATGTGGATAGAATGTTGGTGATTCTTCCTTTTGAAAAACAATTTTATGCAAAATGGAATTTCCCTGTTTCTTATGTTGGACATCCCTTGGTAGAAGTGGTGCAGCAGCAAAAACTAAAACAATCAGATCAGAAACCTTTTAGCAACAAACCAATAATTGCACTTTTGCCCGGTAGTAGAAAACAAGAAATACAGGTGAAATTGCCTGAAATGCTAAAGATGGTTTCTCGTTTTCCAAACTATCAGTTTGTAATTGCACAAGCCCCTTCTATGCCAGATGAGGCTTATCTTTCATTGATAGGATCTGCTCATGTTTTGTTAGTGAAAAATCAAACGTATGAACTTTTGATGCAAGCAAAAGCAGCTTTAGTTACCAGTGGTACAGCAACCTTAGAAACAGCCTTATTTGGAGTGCCCCAAGTGGTGTGTTATAAAGGAAATCCAGTATCATATTGGTTGGCAAAAAAGTTAATTAGGGTTAAGTACATTTCTTTGGTAAACCTGATTTTGGACAAACCAGCCATTTCTGAACTGATCCAAAATGATTTGAATGAAACCAGCTTGTTTAGGGAATTATCTGCCTTGTTGAATGATGATGTCAGACAAGTTGCTCTACAAAAAGATTACGATGCGTTGTGGCATCTATTAGGGGATAGCCCTGCTTCTACTAAGGCAGCGCAAGAAGTTATTGACTTGGCAAAAAATAGATAATCATCCGCGAATCAGTCGAATTACCATTACTATAATGCCCACTAAAAAAATGAATAAAGAAATTCGGTTCATGCCGTGCATAAATTTGATGTTTATGTTAGACGGTTCACCTTCTTTTCTTTTTCGAATGTAGAAATAAGTGAGAATCTGTTGCCACATAGAAAGGTCTTTTCGTAAAGGTAAGAAAATGGAAAATTATATTCTCGGATAGGGTAAGTAACTGTGGTGGGAAAAATTATATTGAGAACAAAATTTTGCAAGCAGTAGCAACAATGATTGATCGTAATAATTTTTTGAACAACTCCTTTTTCATCTGATTGCCACCATCTTGATTTTCCTACTTTTGCGCCCATGCATATTGGCTTGTATTTCGGCAGTTTTAATCCTATCCATATTGGTCATTTAATTGTCGCAAATCATATAGTTGAGAATACGGAAATTGATAAGGTTTGGTTTGTGGTTTCGCCGCATAACCCATTGAAAGAAGAGCATACTTTATTGAACGAGTATGATCGTTTGCATTTAGTAGAACTGGCTATTCGCGATAATGTAAAATTTAGAGCCAGTAATGTAGAGTTTCATCTACCTAAGCCCTCTTATACAATAGATACGCTCACTTATCTCTGTGAAAAATTTCCCTTAGAACAGTTTTCGGTTATTCTTGGGTCTGATAGTTTTCAAAACATACACCGTTGGAAAAACTATGAACAATTGTTACAACAATATCCACTGATTGTTTACCGACGACCGGGGTTTATCATTTCAGAAACACACCAAGCAAACTTGACCCAGGTTGATGCTCCTTTGTTGGATATTTCTGCTACTTTTATTCGTAGCCAAATAAGAGAACGAAAAAATGTAAGGTACCTCCTTCCTGAGCCAGTATTTCAATACGTGTTAGATAACCGCTACTACCAGTAAAGACAATCATGATGCAATATCATTGTTCAAAACTTCTTCATTGATTTGGTTTGTTGTAGATGAATATTCTACCCGATAAATTTTTATCAAAAGAATTAAGTAAGAAATAAGCAAGGGTCCGAAAATTAAGCCCATAAAGCCAAACATCGGTACTCCAATAATGATTCCAAATGCAGTAATGATAGGATGAACATCACCCAATTTTCGAAGTAGGGTAAATCGAATAACATTGTCTGCGGTGCCGGTGATAGCAATAGAATAGATTAGAACACCTACACCTGAACCTATATTTCCGTTTAGCATCACATACAAACTGAGCGGAAGCCACACAATGCCCGATCCGATTACTGGCAACATGGAGCAGATGCCGGTAACAATAGCCCACAGCATGGGGGAGTCCACTCCAAATACCCAATAGCCAACCCAAGCAATGATGGCTTGCCCGATAGCCATAACCGGTAGCCCTATTGCATTAGATACAACCATTACTCGCGTAGCTTCCCACACAGAATTTATATTACCGGTTTTCAAAGGAAGAAAACGCTGCATTCGTTGTTCCCAATTTCTACCTTCGATTAGCATAAAGTAGAGTAGAAAAAAAGCAAGAACTAAATTGGTTAATACTGATGCAGTTGCGGTAAGCAGCGTAGGAATGGTAGCCGCAACACTTTGACCCCAGGCTTTTAATTGGCTATCATCTATTTTCAATTGTGGTATCAGTGTTTCGGTTTTTTGAATAAAAGCATCCAGTACATGATTGAGCTTCTGTGGATCACTGACCAATACATACAATTTAGGTAACAACATCTGAGCAATTGCAACCAACGGTAACACAAAAACTACTAAAGCTATCAAGATGAACAACAATGCTGTTGCCCACTTTTTCCAATGGTGAATAAGCGTTAGCTTGAAGAATTGCTCTCTCATGAGAATATAGAACGTGACTGCGCCCAAAATTCCGGGCATATAGGGAATCAATTGCCAACCCAGCACTGCCATCAATAAAAAAATGACTGCCAAAAGTGCAAATTGTTTCAGATTGCTATTGCTAATTAGATTCATGAAATGAGCATTTGTGAACACAATGGTATAAAATCCTGACAAAAGAAATATCGGGCGCGATATTTGTTAGCTTTGTAAGTACAGTTTCAAAACCATATCTATTCATTTTCTAAAACCTAAATTTTATGGCAAACACAGGAAGAACAGTCGCAACACTCCTTATTGGTGCAGCAGTAGGTGCAGCAGTAGGATATTTGTTAGCCACAGACAAAGACAAACGTCATGAAAACATGGAACGCATTAAAACCAAATTTGCAGATTTAAAAACCAAACTTGGTAAGAAAGTTCCGCATGACTTGGAAGAAGAAATTTATCACTCTTAAAGAATTTCTTCCTCATGGACTTCATTAGCAAGTGGAAGGATAAGATAGCTCATTATGTAGATGTTCGGATAAGCCTTTTAAAATTAGGCTTCATTGAAAAGACATCGAACATACTGAGCTATTTGATTTTTGTTTTTATTGGGTTGTTTTTAGGGTTGTCTATTCTATTATTTGTAGGCATAGCCTTAGGGGAATACTTTGCTGCTGTTTTTAGTTCTCGCACAGCAGGCTTTATGACTACTGTTGGCTTCTATGCCGTGTTGTTGGGCTGTTTGTTTGGGTTAAGAAAGACAATCATAACGGCTTTTTCTGGTGTTTTTATTCGCATTCTTACAAGTGGGAACACGGAAGAAGAAAGGCACGAATCAATGCCCGATAAAGAAGTAAAATAATTACCCTCTGGTCATGAGATTATACCCGCGAAAATTGAACAATGTAGAAGAGCTAAAGCGAGAAATCTTTATGCTTCAATTTGCTGCTAAACACAGCAGCAACGATTTGTTTGAATCGCCCCAAAAGACGAAAGAAGAATCATTTGCCTCAAAAGACTCTTCTCCCCTTATTGCACTTTTAACTTCCTTAACGGGGTCAAACTCATTATTGGGATCAATGCTGTCCTTAGCTCCCACTTTAATATCATTATTGCCTTCAAAAAGTCAACTGGGGAAAAAAACTTTAGAAGGTTTAGCTAAGCGAGTTTTATTGGGATATGTAAAATGGACTACAATAGAGTTGGGTTATCGAATGATCCGTAAAATAATCCAAGCTCAAACTAAAGAAAAATCGGATCGAAGGCGAAAAGAATAATCACTATGCATGAGCATATTGCTCTGCTTCAACCCACTATTTTGGTTATGTTTTTGCCTTTAATGAAAATTATAGGCTTGTAAAATATAGCGTATGAATAACAAAATAGTTGTGCTCGGTGCAGGGTTTGCCGGATTACAATTAGCCAGACGATTGAGAAAATCGCATTTTGATGTAACCCTAATTGATCAATACAATTTCCACCAATTCCAACCTCTTTTTTATCAAGTTGCAACCGGACGCTTAGAACCTAGTTCCATTTCGTTTCCACTAAGAAAAATTTTTCAGAAACAAGAAAATATCCATGTTCGTGTTGCAACCGTTGAACATGTGGATTGGGAGGCTAATCAAGTTGTAACGGAATCCTGCCGATTTGACTATGATTTTCTTGTTATCGCCACAGGTTGTGTAACAAATTTTTTTGGAAACAAAAATATTGAACAATATGCCTTTCCGATGAAGGCAACAATTGAGGCAATAGCCCTGAGAAACCGTATTCTGCTCAATTTTGAAGATGCCTTAGGCGCGGAAAACAATGAATTGGATGGATTAATGAATATGGTGATTGCAGGTGGGGGACCAACCGGTGTTGAGCTTGCCGGAGCATTGATTGAGCTGAAAAAAAATATTTTACCTAAGGATTATCCCGATATGGATTTTTCACGCCTCAATATTTATTTATTAGAAGGTAGTCCTGTTTTGCTTGCACCTATGTCTAAAGATTCGCAACAAAAATCACAAGACTATTTGTTGAAAATGGGAGTGCATGTGTGGACAAATGCGCTGATTGATGACTATGATGGCAAATTGGTAAAAACAAAAGATGGACGCACCATTCGGACTAATAATTTGATTTGGACTGCTGGAGTTACCGGTGCTGTTCCTAATGGTATTCCAAAAGAGTCTTTAGTGCGCGGAAATCGAATCGTAGTTGATGCCTATCATAAGGTTCAAGGACTGAAAAATGTTTTTGCGATTGGCGATATTTCATACATGGAAACGCCCGACTGGCCGAAGGGGCATCCGCAATTAGCAAATGTGGCAATCAATCAAGCTAAAAACCTTGCTCAAAATTTAATTCTTCAATCTAACAATACAGCACCTCATTTGTTCAGCTATAAAAACCCAGGATCAATGGCTACGGTAGGAAAACGAAAAGCTGTTGTAGATCTGCCCAAGCTTCATTTTCATGGTTTGGGCGCTTGGCTGGTTTGGATGTTTTTGCATCTAATGCTTATCCTAAGTGTAAAAAATAAGTTGATAATCTTTATTAATTGGGCAATCAGCTATGTTACCAATGATACCACCTTACGTCTAATTTTATTGCCAAGCAAAAAACAAGTGGATATTGCTGTTGAGCGAGATTGGTTAGATGAAAATCATACTGAAAAATCATGCAAAGTTTGACAAGAGAAATGAGCTGAATTTATTTGACTGTCAATTAGGAATAAGCTAAGGTTTTTACCAACATTCTTTTAGCAATAGGCAATAGTGTTTCTTGCATGGGAATAGTAAGGGCGGTTTCAATAGCATAAACAGCAGGATTGGGTAACGTGCGAATCGTTCGAACAATTTCTCTTTTAATTTGCTCATAGGTGTTGGCAATATTGTTTGGAAATTGCTCTACAAAATTCACCCGAATTCCTTTGTATCGAGCACTTTGATGTTCAAATAAGGTTACGGAATAGTTGTAAGCATAAGTCGCACTATTTTGACCATCACGCAAAAAAAAGTAGCCTTCATTTTTATATAATGGAAGAATGCCAACGGGTTGAAGAATAGTTTGTTTTTCAACAAAGTCATAAATTTCAGTTCCTGCATTGATCGTTTCTTGCATTTGCTCAATGCCAAACTGGGTAATGGTTTCAAGCTCCTTCATTAAATCACTGTCGTTGAGTATTTGTTCATAAACTACTTCTGCTTTTTCAATGTCAACTTGATTTAAACGTTTGGGAAATTGATCTTGTAAAAAACGTTTATTGTCGCGAAATGCCAGCAGATTGTGGTAGTGAAAAATGACATCGGCTAATTGTGGATAAAGCTTTGTTTCATTGAAAAAGCGATTCACCTGCTTCAAGTAAGCCAGTAGCTTATATTTCTGCAATTCGAAGTCCACATAACCTTCCATAAACCAAGTTTCACTGAGATTCATCTATGATATTTTATCTCAAGTTAGCAAAACAAAAAAAGTGCCACAACTATGTTTGTAAAACTTCTGACAAAGCTGCATGTAAACCTTTTTGTATCTTGGAAAAATCATGGAAGAAATTAATAAAGACATTGCACGTTTTATTTCGGAAAATACAGTAGCTACTTTGGCTTGTGTTGACAATCAATCGCCCTATTGTTTTAACTGTTATTATGCCTTTCTTCCTGCGGAAGGCTTGCTGGTGTATAAATCTGCATTTAGGACAAAACACGATGCTATCCTTGAAAAAAATAAACAGATTGCCGGTTCTATTGTGCCGAATGAAATAAACCTTTCCGCTCTTTCCGGAATTCAGTTTGAAGGAATATTGTTGGAAAGCCGATTAGACCAGACCATGCGTCTGTCAATACCATATTATACGCGCTTTCCCTTTGCTATTGCCTTACTTGGTAACATTTGTATTATTCAAATGAATACGATAAAATTTACAGATTATACAAAGGGAGTCGGATACAATCTTCAATGGAGCCGCTAAGTATTTTTACTATTATTCAATGCGGAAGTCGGTGGTAATGTGATTATAAACTTACTACCAATTCCCATTATTGATTGTACAGAAATATGACCGCCATACAGTTTTATAATCTGGTTTGCCAAGGGCAAACCTAAGCCGGACCCGCTAACAAAACTATTGGTTTCTGCACTTCTAAAAAATGGTCGAAAGATTAACTCTTGTTCACTTTCTGAAATGCCGGGGCCTCGGTCTTCAACAATAATTTCCAATTGATTATTTTCAAGTGTCAGAAGGGTATAGGCTGTGTTATCTACTGAATATTTACATGCATTTTGGATTACGTTTTTAATTGCTGAAGTAAGCAATTCTTCATTTCCATAAACTGTTAGTGCTTCTTCATCATCAGGAAGTTGACCAAAAGAAAGACGCACATCGTAGGCTGCGTTCAGTTTTCGCATTTGTGCAGGAATCCTCATCAGCACTTCATCAATTCGAATGGGTGAAAGCTCAATGCCATGTACAGATCCACTGACTTTAGCCATCTCAAGCAGGCTACGCACCAATAAATTTAAGCGTTGTGTATCATCATAAATGGAGAGCAATACGTTTTTGTATTCATCCACAATTCGATCTCTCTGAAGTGTAACATCTATTTGACTGCCTATGGATGCAAGGGGGGTAGAAAGCTCATGCGAAGCATTGTCAATAAAGCGCCGTTGAATGTCGAAAGATTGTTGTAGCCTGTCTAACAAATCATTGACAGTAGAACCTAATTGTTGAAGTTCATCTTTGTTATTGCCTGTTTCTAAACGACGAGAAAAGTTTTCAGAAGAAATTTGGTTGATTTTGTGTGTGAGATCGCTGATAGAACTGACTAACCCAACCGAGAAAAAATATCCTGAAACAATTACTATGGGACACCTCTAAAAATCCCATTTTCTTTTTCTGATTTTTTTACTCAGTTAAAAAAAATGAGTGCAATTATTTTGTATTTTTGTGTATATTCCTATGTCATTGATATTCAGTTAGTTGATTTTTCA
>JAFDXP010000058.1 GCA_018267875.1 Bacteroidota bacterium
GGTTGAAATCCAACTTAATCTATTCTAACAAACCGCCGTGTACCGAATGGTACGCACGGTGGTGTGAGAGGACAGTAAAGATAATCCGACATAGAAATCTGATTATCTTTACTTCCTACTCGATTGATTTTTCATGATTTTGAAAATCGGGTCAGTATAAGACCTTCTATTTTTCGACCACATATCTTCGTTGCAATTCGTTTTTTATGGCTAAAGTAAAGACTGCTTTTTTTTGTCAACAATGCGGACAGGAGACACCAAAGTGGACCGGAAAATGTTCTTCTTGTGGTGCATGGAATTCATTGGTAGAAGAGTTGGTTCAGAAAGATGATAAACTGAAGATGGAAAATATGTGGGGAGATGTCAATCAACAAGAACACAAGCGTGCCCATAAAATTGATGAAGTGATTACGCAAGATGAAGCGAGATTTACTACACCCGACCCTGAGCTAAATCGTGTGCTGGGCGGAGGTTTGGTGCCGGGGTCAATTGTGCTGGTTGCCGGAGAACCCGGAATTGGAAAGTCAACTTTGTTCCTGCAATGTGTTATGTTTTGGAAAAAAATAGTAACGCTTTATGTCAGTGGAGAAGAAAGTGCCCAACAAATAAAAATGCGTTCAGACAGAATGAAAGCGCAAAATGGAAATGTTTTTTTGTTGAATGCCATAGACACAACCACCATCTTTCAGGAGGTAAAGCGAATAAAGCCCAATTTGATCATTATTGATTCCATTCAAACGCTCGAGTCGCCTTACATTGAATCAGCCGCAGGCAGTGTTTCTCAAGTGCGCGAGTGTGCGGCAGAGCTTCAGCGGTTTGCCAAAGTGTCGGGTATTCCCGTTGTGATAATCGGACACATTACAAAAGATGGTTCCATTGCCGGTCCAAAAATTTTAGAACACATGGTGGATACCGTACTTCAGTTTGAAGGCGATAGGCATTATGCTTATAGGATTTTACGAACCTTGAAAAATAGATTTGGTTCAACAGCTGAATTAGGAATTTATGAAATGGTATCACAAGGAATGCGCCCAGTTTCTAATCCTTCCGAAATTTTGTTGACACAGCATGAAGAACCCCTAAGCGGAATTGCTATTGCAGCTACCATAGAAGGTATCAGACCGTTAATGATGGAAGTACAAGCTTTGGTTTCAACGGCTGTTTATGGTACCCCACAACGCACTGTGAGTGGGTTGGATTTGCGCCGCTTGCAATTGTTGCTTGCCGTTCTTGAAAAGCGTGGCGGATTTCAATTTGGAGCTAAAGATGTGTTTGTAAATATTGCAGGAGGAATCAAGGTAGAAGATCCTTCTATTGAATTGGCGGTAGTTTGCGCGCTGCTTTCTTCTTATGAAGACAAGGCTCTGCCATCCAATATTTGTTTTGTCGGAGAAATTGGGTTAAGCGGAGAAATTAGAGCAGTGCATAAGATAGATCAGAGAATTGCAGAAGCTGGTAAATTAGGTATGGATGCCATTTTTATTCCAAAGGGCAATCTAAAAGGCTTACAAACGAATAAGTATTCCTTAGAAATAAAAACAGTGAGCAAGGTGGAAGATGTCTATCGAATGTTGTTTTGATTTTTGTATCTTTCTCTCATGCAATTGGCTCGTCGTTTAATTGATGGGATAACTTATCTTTTTTTTCCAAGACTTTGTGGCGGATGCAACCACCCTTTAGTTAGAAGCGAAGAGGTTATTTGTATTCGATGCGAATCTTTGATTCCATTCACAAACTACCATCAAATAGATAGAAATGAAACTGCAATGCGCCTTTGGGGAAGATGTGCTTTTTCTCATGCTACTTCCTTATCCTATTTTGCAAAAGAAGGCTTGTTGCAACATTTAATTCACAACTTGAAATATGCCGGAAAAACAGAAACAGGCTTTTACTTAGGTAAACTTTTAGGTCGTGCAATCAAAGAACAAAATTGGAATATTGACCTCATTATACCGGTGCCTTTGCATCATAAGAAAGAGCAAATACGGGGTTACAACCAAAGTCTTCATATTTGCTTGGGAATCGCTGATATTCTTCAAGTTCCGGTTGATGATTCATCTGTACAACGCAACCGGTTTACAGAAAGTCAAACAGATAAAAACAGAGAAGAAAGATTACAAAATGTGCGAGATGCTTTCACAATAGTAAATCCAGAAAAGGTTAAGAAAAAACACATCTTACTTGTGGACGATGTACTCACTACAGGTGCCACAATGGAAACATGCGCTAATTGTATTTTAAAAGCTTCTGACACGCAAGTCAGCATTGCAACTTTAGCTATTGCAGGATAGTTTTTTATCGCTGATGACTTGGCTTATTGTATTTACCTCATTTTAGTACTAACTTTTCGGCGATTATTGATTACAACTTCACGTACTAACTTTTTTTAAACAATTTTTCAAATGAAAAAACAGGCTCTCATGGCATCTGCGCTCTTGCTTGCCGGCTCGACTGCGTTTGGTGCAGGTTTTCAAATTAATGTTCAGGGACTGCGGCAAATAGCTATGGGCGGCACCGGTACCGGATGGATGTGGGATGCATCTTCCATTTTTTATAACCCCGGAGGATTAGCTCGAATGAAAGGCATTCAAGCTTATGGCTGTGTGCAGTTTCTGGTTCCCAGCACACAATACGTAGAAACACCAACTGGCTCTTACAGTGCACGCACCCAATCGCAAGTGTTTACACCTTTCAATCTATATGTCGGTGGCAGACTGCGCGAAAATGGAAAATTAGCAATTGGGTTAGGTGTTTATACGCCATTTGGAAGTGGTATCAAGTGGGATGATAATTGGGAAGGTAGATATTCTATACAGTCTATTAGCCTGCAATCCATATTCTTTCAACCAACCATTAGTTATAAGCTCGGCGACATCGTAAGCTTAGGCGGCGGATTTATTTATGCAACCGGTAATTTAAAAATGAGAAAAGCATTGCCGGTTCAAGATGTTAACGGCAAAGATGGTTCTGCTGAACTGAAAGGGAATGCTAATGGAATTGGGTTAAATCTAGGTATTCATATCAAGCCAAGTGAATCTATACAAATCGGTATCAGCTATCGGTCTCAGGTTAATATGACTGTAAAAAGTGGAACTGCTTCTTTTGTAGTTCCTAATTCTTTGGCTTCTAATTTCCCGAACACAAATTTTCGTGCAGAACTACCATTGCCTCAAGTGCTTTCTGTAGGAATTGGTATTCGTCCAATTCCCAAGCTAACACTCACTGCCGAAGCTAATTGGGTAGGGTGGAATGCTTATGACACACTTCGCTTTACTTATGACAAAACAACACCTGCCTTGCAAAATACTAAGGCACCTAGAAACTATAAGAATACAGTTGCTGTTCGATTTGGTGCAAACTATAAAGTATCCGATGGCTTTGCATTAATGGCAGGTGCTGCCTATGATCCTTCACCGGTTGTGAATGGGTATGTTTCACCTGATTTGCCAGATGCAGATAGGGTAATCTTGAGTGCGGGTTTTTCATGGAAGCCGGTTTCAAAACTCACTATCTTAGGTGCAATTGAATTTGGTAATTCTGTTAAACGTGAAGCTCAATACATTCCGGATAATTTCAATGGTACTTATCAAACAAAAGCAGTGATTCCATGCATTGGTCTTACTTATGATTTCAGATAATTTTTTTGAACAAACAAAAATATTTACAACAATGAAAAAGTCACTTGTCTTTATATCGGGCCTTGCAGTTTTAGCATCCTGCAAACCCAATTTGCATTCTAATACACCCACAGCAAATGGGTTGAATTTTAGCAATTATGTAGCCGTCGGAAACTCATTAACTGCAGGCTATGCAGATGGATCTTTGTATCGAAGCGGGCAGCAAAACTCTTATCCGGTTATGTTGTCCGACCAGTTTAGCTTATTTGGTGCAACAAACTTTAAAGTGCCTTACATGCCGGGTGAATATGGTTATCCTTCTCCCAAATTAGTGCTGGGATATGCCACCGATTGCAAAGGAAATACTTCCCTATCGCCGGTACCCTATTCAGGTGTGGCTGATACAGCAGGCAGCAATACAAATATCTCAACACAAGGTCCATTTAATAATTTTGGAATCCCTGGAATTCGTGCGGTAGATTATCTTTCAGCAGGATATGCTGTTATTGCGTCCTCACTGGGTGCACCTTATGCAGCACGTATTTTCAGTGACCCGTTTGCTCGCCCTATTGATGAATTGAAACGTAACAATCCTACGTTTTTTACTTTGTGGTTAGGAAGCAATGATGTATTGGGGTATGCTACTTCCGGAGGTGAAGGAAGTCCCATTCCTAATCATCCAAATAACATCTCAAGCTTTGCCAATTTTCGTGATGGATGGGATTCAACATTTGCCGTTTTACTTCGCAATGGCGCAAAAGGTGTAGTGATGAACATTCCAGATGTTACTAGTATTCCTTTCTTTACAACAGTACCTGCAAATGGATTGCCATTAGACACAACAAGTGCAGCGCAATTAAATGCTGCTTATGCAGGTTCGGGAATGACTTTTCATACGGGAAATAACTTCTTTGTTATTCAAGATGTGTCCGCACCCATTGGTCGTCGTCAAATCAAATCGAATGAACTCGTATTGCTGACTTTGCCGCAAGATTCAGTAAAGTGTGCAGGATGGGGAACACTCAAACCAATACCACAGAAATATGTTTTGACTACTCAAGAAATTCAAAATATAGTAACTGCAACCAATGCTTTTAACCAGCATATTGCAGATATGGCAGTTGCCCAAAAAATTCCCTTAGTGGACATGAATGCTTATTTGAAAACGATTGCTACCGGAATCATGTTTAATGGTGTAAACTTCAACACTAAGTTTGTGACAGGGGGTGCTTTTTCATTAGATGGTGTTCACTTAACACCAAGAGGATATGCTTTGGTTGCCAATCAAATCCTTCAGGCAATCAACACGTACTACAAGTCCACCATTCCGTTTATTGATGTAAATAAGTATGTAGGTATTCGCTTCCCGATGTAAGTTAGAAGAATGAGTGAAAATATAGTAAAAGAAAGGCTGCCTCAACAAGAAGGCAGCCTTTCTTTTACTGGAATAAAGCAGAGATTATACGAGGTTTATTTCAAAGTTTACAAGATCTACAAATTGACCAATTCTGGTTTCAATATCTTCACGAGAAATCTCTTGAAGTCGCAAAGGCCCAAACTTTTCTACACAAAAACTCGCCATAGCAGATCCAACAATAATGGCAGTCTTCATGTTTTCAAATGAAATGTCTTTAGAACTGGCAAGGTGACCAATAAAGCCTCCGGCAAATGTATCGCCGGCACCAGTTGGGTCGTAAACATCATCAAGCGGTAAGGCTGGAGCAAAGAAAACTTCGCGTCCATGAAATAATAAAGCACCATGTTCACCCTTTTTGATAATTAAAAATTTTGGACCCATTGCCTGAATTTTAGCAGCAGCTTTTACTAATGAATATTCACCACTTAGTTGTCGTGCTTCACTGTCGTTCACCAATAAGACATCTACCATGCCTATTGCTTGCTTTAACTCTTCTAATGCAATTTCCATCCAAAAATTCATAGTGTCCATAACAATCAACTTTGGGCGTTTTTTTAGTTGATTGATAACGCTGATTTGTACTGCAGGTGCCAAATTTCCAAGCATCAAAAATTCACAATCTTGATAGCTTTCTGGTAATTTAGGGTTGAACTGTGCCAATACATTCAAATCAGTAACTAAGGTATCTCGAGTGTTCATGTCCATGTGGTATCTTCCGCTCCAGAAAAAGCTTTTGCCATCTTTCACAACTTCAACACCTTCAAATTGTACACCTCGATGTTGCAAAGATTGAAGTTCACTTTGTGGAAAATCGCCCCCAATAATAGACACCTGTTTTATAGGTTGTGTGAAGTTTGAAGCAGACCAAGCAACATACGTTGCAGATCCACCAATAATGCGATCAACTTTTCCAAACGGAGTTTCCAAAGCATCAAAAGCCATGGTTCCGACCACTATCAAAGACATAAATGAATTGTTTTTTCGTGTGCAAAGGTAAATGCTTACAACTTCAACATGATTTTCTTTTTTTTATAGGATTGTTGGCTATTTATTCGGTTAATTTTGTCGCGAATAGCGTTTATTCTTAAACGTCAAGATGATTCCTTAAATGAAAGCAATGATTTTTGCTGCCGGTTTAGGCAGTAGGTTGAAACCCTTTACAGATAACCATCCTAAGGCATTAGCAGAAGTCAATGGGCGTACGTTGCTTGAACTTTCTATTCGATATTTACAACGATTTGGAATTGAAGATGTAATTGTCAATGTGCATCATTTTGCAGATCAAATTGAGCAAGTGCTGAATGATAATAATGGTTTTGGTAGTTGGGTTGCCATTTCTGATGAACGAAGAGAAGTATTAGAAACCGGTGGCGGATTAAAAAAGGCAACTGATTTTTTTCAAGGTGAATCAGACTTTGTAGTACTGAATGTTGATGTTTTAACTAACTTAGATTTAGCAAAATTGATAGCATTTCATAGAGCGGAGAGGGCAATAGGCTCTTTAGCCGTTATGAAAAGAGAATCTTCTCGTCAATTATTATTTGATGAAGACATGACTTTGTGTGGCTGGCAAAATGTACAAACCGGACAACTACGAATGTCAAAAATTAAACCTTCACTAAGTTCATTTGCCTTTTCAGGAATTCAGGTGCTTTCTCCTGAAATTTTAGAAATGCCATTTGACGGCAAATTCTCCATGATTGATGTGTACTTACATTTTGCAGAAACTGCAGTAGTTAAGGGTTTCGATCATTCAGGAAATATTTTTATAGACGTAGGTAAACCTGATTCTTTAGCGCAAGCTGCTTATTTTTTTGATAAACTTTGATAAATCAATACCTCTTCACTATAATATTGCAAGTTGCATAGTGGCAAAATAAAAATTGCCGCTTCTCTTTCGCTTTGCTCGAAAAGATGCAATGCTATGATGGTTGCAAACTCCGACCTGATTGCCTATGGCATTTTACCTCTTAATTCTCAATGAGTTGCTATTGCAGCAGGAAGCATCATGTTAGAACGAATCAGTGAATTGGAGCGTAAAACAATTTTTTTTTAAATGAAGCCACATTGGCTACCGGAATTTATGTGCAATTGTACCGCCGAGCACAGTTTCATGAATATGTAGTGGTACTATTATTTGGGGGCTGAAATTTATAGAAAATGGCACTTTGGTTGTTGACTGAAAGCCAAGTGTAGTACCGGTTATACAATGACTCCCTGCAATCTCAATAGTTTAATTCCCGAGTATTAGTCTGTTTTCATAGTTGTCATTTTCTCAAAAGACCTCTCCTAAGTTTACAAATAGTCCATTGGAGCCATTTAGCCCAAATGCGTAATCAAGACAAATATTGGTGTGCGAAAATTTGTTGAACTTGATTCGAATTCCGGCTCCATATCCAGGTAATATTCTATCAAACGAATTGATAGGATATGCTGAATAGGTTTGAGCATTGCAAAACACTACACCACCCAATAATCCATTTCTTAAAATCCCAAAACGGTATTCTGCTTCCAAATCAAGCATCATCGTTCCTCTAAATCGGCTTTGCACATACCCACGCCCCGTGTTCCCATACATATCCCATCCTGTACTTGGCAAATCAAGATAAGGGACTTTACCTGCAACAGTAACCCAGTTATAACTCCAAATAGCAAGTATGTTTTGGGTATGTCTGTTGATTCGAAAATATTTACGAGCATCAATAAGCAATGATGTAGCCGGCATGTCGCTTCCCAATAAAGTTAAGTTTTGCCTGACAATTACATCTAAAAAGGTGTTGCCGGCTTGAGGGTGAATTGAGTTGGCTCGATCATCATAAACAAGGGTTGCAGCGATGCCGGATGAGGTAGAACTGCTTTGAAATCCATAACGATCAAAATCAGTCACTTGATTGATCGGATTTTTTATTTCACGAATATCCCAATGTTTGTCAAGTTGATAACCCGGACCTGCATACAGATTACGAGCTAATTCCATGATGAAAAAAGTGTGCATTCTAACATAGTGAAAATCTAATGCTGTTGCATCGTTTGAAGTGCTTAAACTGCCTAATCCATAAGTGTCTTCAGGGTATGTTAAAAAACGCCAATCACCAATTATGTTGAAACGATTATTTTTTGCCCAAATCGAAAATTGAATCGGTAATACCAACTGCTTCTGTACAGTATAAAAAGGAGAAAAGAGGATGGTTGAAAACTTGGTTGTGTCTTTATTAGCTGTGTGAAATGCGGCATTAAATGTTAAGTTAGCAGCAAAGCTGGTAGCAAGAGAATATGACGGTGAGGGTGCACCTGAAAGATGTACAAGTCCTCTTTGCTTTGTTTTTGAATGTAGAACTCGATCGTGTGTTTTCTTTTGTAGTATGAGTGTTCTAAACAAATCAATAACATCACGTTGATGAAACATCTCATCAGTTTTCTTCGGTTGAATGAAGGAGTCGCTTGTATTCAAATTCTCTTGTGCATGAATGGACAAAGCAGTTGAACAAAATAGAAATATGATAATTGTTTTTAAGGGCAGATAATGAGAATATGGGAATGAGATTTCTTTTAGATTCTTCTGGTCAATATGGCATAATATAGACTTCATGTGCAAAAAACGGAATTGTATAGTTTGATTGATGAGATTTATAGGAGATTGAGCAAGTGAAATATGCAAGCACCTTCCTTTTTAAAATAAAACAATGCCAAAAATTAAGGTATTAATCCGGAATTTTTCATAGTTCATTCATTAATTTCTTTTCGTTTTTTTGTAAATAACCTTTACCTTTGCCGTCCCAAAATTGAGATCAATGCCAAAGTTGAAGACTCATTCTCGCGCAAAAAAGACTTTTAAAGTAACCGGCACGGGAAAGATCCGCAGGTATAAAGCGTTTAAAAGCCACCTGTTGACAAAAAAATCTAAGACGCGTAAGCGCCATTTACGCCAATCAGCTTATGTTCACCCGGCTAATGAAGCATTGGTGAAGCGTATGTTGTGTATGCGTTAATGACTATCAAGTTCCCCGGCTCGAACAGTTCCCGGGTGCTAAGTAATTTGAACCAATAAAAAAGAAAAAATGCCACGTTCGGTAAATGCGGTCGCAAGCCGCGCAAGAAGAAAAAGAATTCTGAAGCAAGCAAAAGGCTTCTATGGCAAGCGGAAAAATGTTTATACCGTTGCTAAAAACGTTTTAGAAAAAGGTCTTGGCTACAAATATGTTGGTCGTAAGATTAAAAAACGTGATTATCGTGCACTTTGGATAGTGCGTATCAATGCTGCTTGTCGCGAAGAAGGTATTAGTTACTCAAAATTTATGGGTAAGCTTTCTGCAAAAGGTATCAACCTAAACAGAAAAGTGTTAGCTGACCTTGCTATGAATGAGCCTACTTCGTTCAAAGCATTGGTTGGTCAAGTGAAATAAGTTTCATAACAACCTTTTTTATAAAAACCGCAACCTTCAAGAGTTGCGGTTTTTGTTTGCCTATGTTTTTAGAAATTGTATTCTGCTTTATCGGTTAACGATCAATAAGGAAAAGCGTAATTTTCCTTAATGACAAATCGATTAATAAACGAACAAAGCCCTTATTTGCTTCAACATGCTCACAACCCTGTAAATTGGTATCCATGGGGAAGTGAAGCATTTGACAAGGCAAAACAAGAAAATAAGCCCGTTCTGGTAAGCATTGGATATGCAGCTTGTCATTGGTGTCATGTTATGGAACGCGAAAGCTTTGAAAATTGTGAAGCAGCTCAATACATGAACGACCATTTTGTTTGCATAAAAGTAGATCGAGAAGAACGACCTGATGTTGACCATCTTTACATGGATGCCGTACAAGCATTGACAGGAAGTGGAGGATGGCCACTCAATGTGTTTGTAACGCCCGATAGGTTGCCTTTTTATGGAGGCACTTATTTTCCTCCTCTCGCAGCTTTTCAACGTTCTTCATGGACAGAAGTTTTGCAAAGAATAGTATCATGGTGGATAGATCGCAAAGATGAAGTGATAGCACAGGCAGAACAATTATCTGCACACCTTAAAAACGCTTCGGAATTATCGCTTGACATGCATCCCCAAAACGCTACCAATCAAAAGGATGTTTGTATTTCAATTTGTGAACAGTTAATGAAACAAGCGGATAAACAATTAGGTGGTTTTAGCAAAGCTCCAAAATTTCCTTCCAGCTTTTGTTTAAGTTTTTTGTTGGAACATGCTCATTTTTTTGACGATAAACATGCTCAAAAACAAGCACTGCTAAGCATAGATAAAATGATTGCTGGTGGCATTTATGATCAAGTGGGCGGTGGGTTTTCACGCTATGCTACGGATAATAATTGGTTGGTGCCGCACTTCGAAAAAATGCTGTATGATAATGCGCTAATGGTACTTGTATTATGTGACGCTTATCAGATAACTAAGCGAAGTGCCTATAAACAAACAATTGAGGAAACGATAGCGTTTGTAATGCGAGAACTTAAAAGCGATGTCGGCTTGTTTTACTGTGCTCTTGATGCAGATAGCGAAGGTGAAGAAGGCAAGTTTTATACATGGACTTGGGATCAATGGAAAGAACATGTGCAAGACGAATTAGTTACTCAGTTTCTTGGAGTTTCAGAATTTGGAAATTGGGAAGGAACAAACATTTTGCATACGCCTACATCCATAGACACTTTTTCCAAAGAAAATGGAATATCAGTTGAACAATTGGAAAACCGCATCAGCACAGTAAGGAAACATTTGATGGAGGCTCGAAATAAACGGATTAGACCTTTGACTGATGATAAGTGTGTGTTGTCTTGGAATGCCTTGATGTCAATAGCTCTTACTCGAGCTTCTGTTGTTTTAGAAAATACAAATTACCTTCAAGAAGCAGTACAGCACTTAGATTGCACGTTTTCCCTTTTTACTTCGAATCAAGATTTACAACGAACTTTTAAATCAAATACTTCCCGTATTGATGCTTGCTTGGATGACTACTCATTTCTAATACAAGCGGCTATTCAATTAGCATCAGTATCTAATAGAGAAGACTTTTTATTGAAAGCATCATCACTCTGTGAAACCGCAATTAGTTTATTTGGCAATCAACAAGAGGGTTTCTTTTACTTTAGTCGTGCAGATACAAACCATTTACCAATTCGTAAAATTGAATTAATTGACGGAGCCACACCTTCCGGTAATTCCATGATGGCACAAAACCTGCTATTGTTGGGCATGTGTATGGGACGAACAGATTGGTGGGATAAGGGTAATATCCTGATAAACACAATGGCAAATGCTGCAAGCCACTACCCAACATCATTTGGATATTGGAGCATGCTTTTTCAACGAGTATCGATAGGAATGAAAAGTGCTGTAGTGGCGGGTTTTTCAGCTTCTGAATCGTTAAAAAAACTTCGAACTTTTTTTATGCCACACGTGTATTTTCTTATTTCGTCAAAAGAAATATCTGAATTGGAAATTTTAAAAGGGAAAAAAGTTTCGAATCAAACCCATATATTTGTTTGCACGCAGCAGGCATGTTTGCCTCCTGTACAAAGCATTGAGGAGAGTGTTTCTTTACTTTTAGCATGATAAAAAATGGGAGTTTACCGAATGTTTTTACCGTTGGTTTTAAAAAAATCGGGGAATATTTTTTTCGTGTGCTTGCATTTTCCGAAAAAACTTTAAATATTGTGAGCCAGTTTTGAAGGCTATAAATACGACGAACTGAAAATTTTACTTTATTTGCCTAATCGCAAAAAACAATAACAACAGTAGTATGAAGCAATTTTCCCTGAAGATCTCGGCTGTAGCGTTGATAGCATTTGCTGCAAGCTGCGGAAAATCGGGTCCCGGAGGTCAGCTAGTAGGGACACCTACGGTCATGAACTATAAGGCGCCTGTACCTCTTGGCATGGTGTATGTTCCGTCAGGTGTATTGAAATTGGGAGCCAGCGATGAGGATATTCGTGGTAGAAACGACGCGATGTTGCGTACAGTCCAGATGTCCGGTTATTACATGGATGCTACCGAAATTTCAAACCAAGAATATCGTCAGTTCACTACATGGGTACGTGATTCGATCGCACACGTTATGCTCGGCGATTTTATAGATGACCCTAACGGTAACGGTCAACGAGTTGATTTTAGAAAGCGTGTCAACTATAACGATGCGGATGTACAGGATCAACTGGCCTCACTTTATATTCCGGCTGAACAGTCAGGTTGGGGAAAGCGTGAGTTTGATAATTCCAAATTGGTATATCATTACGAAACTTTTGACTATGATGAGGCTGTAAAAAATCCGGGTCAACCTAGAAACAACTTTGTACGTAAATACGATATTGGCATTTTCCCCGATACAACAGTTTGGATGCGCCAATTCTCTTACTCTTATAATGAACCAATTGCTATGCAATACAACTGGTTCCCAGCTTTTAACAATTATCCTGTAGTAGGTGTTAATTGGATTCAAGCAAATGCTTTCTGTAATTGGAGGACCAATTTATGGCGTGGTGAGCGTGAGCGAAACAAACAGTACTTTGAAGGAGAATTTCGTTTGCCAAACGAAATGCAATGGGAATGGGCAGCTCGTGGTGGTCGTCAAGAATCACCCTATCCTTGGGGTGGTCCTTATTTAGTAAATAAAAAAGGTTGCTATTTGGCTAACTTTAAACCACAACGTGGAAATTATGCAGCTGATGGCGGATTATATACTGTACCGGTTGATCGCTATTGGCCTAACGATTATGGACTATATAATATGTCTGGTAACGTAAGCGAGTGGACTGCTTCTCCTTATTTTGGAACTTCATATTCTGCTGTTGCTGATATTAATCCAGAGGTTCAACGTAAACTTCGTGAAAATGACCCTCAATGGTTGCGTCGTAAAGTAGTTCGTGGTGGAAGCTGGCGTGATGTTGCTTATTATCTACAAGTAGGTGTGCGTGATTGGGAATATGCAGACACTGCAAAGTCATATATAGGCTTCCGTTGCATATACCAAGAATTAGCTCCTGCACTTACAAATGCACCGGTTAGAAAATAAAAATAATTTATTCAATTTATTCACAAGAAAATACAAATAAATAATATATCATGAACTCAGTAGCGCTGTTCTTTGAGACCAAACAGGGTAAATACATCAAAAACCTAATTATCGGTCTTGGTGCGTCCGTGGTGCTTTTAGGAGCATTATTTAAGATTCAGCACTGGCCATTTGCTGGTCTGATGCTTACAGTTGGTATGTGTACAGAAGCCTTCATTTTTGCAATGCTTGGTTTACTCCCACCTCAAAAGGATTATTATTGGGAGCGTTATTATCCGAACATTGATGAAAATCCACATGTGGAAGCTTATCGTAAAGGCGGAAAAGTTGATAATGCCCTAAAAGGTTCTTCATCACGTTCTCTTGATCAAATGCTTGAAGAAGCAAACATTACCCCTGCTAATATGAAAAAACTTGGGGATAATTTCCAACGCTTTGGACAAGTGGTTGAGCAAGTAAAAGATATTTCTGACGTTACCGCTTCTACAAATATATATTCTCAAAGCGCACGTGAAGCCGCAGATGCATTAGGTCAAATGAAGAGTACATTTATGGGTGCATCTCAAACTATGCAATCTTTTAATAGCGCAGCAGACGAAACAACTAAATTTCATCAGCAAGTTCAGGTATTGTCAAAAAATTTAGGTTCGTTGAATCAAATTTATGAAGTGGAATTGCAAGATGCAAACAACCATTTGAAAGCCATGAATAAGTTTTATAGTAATTTGGTGAATGCCTCTGATGCAATGGCGTCCAGCGCAACTGATGCACAATCTGCTAAAGAACAAATCGGATTGCTATCTAAAAATCTGACTACGCTCAATCAAATTTATGGCAATATGCTTTCTGCCATGCAAGGCAGATAAATTTTGCTTGACGTAATCGAAAGTTAGTAGAAGAAACAATAATTATCACAAATAAAATAAGGAAACAGGATGGCGCTACCTAAAGAGCCGCGGCAGTTGATGATCAACCTCATGTACTTGGTGTTGACCGCAATGCTTGCCCTAAACGTATCCTCTGAAATATTGCACGCGTTTAAGACGATCAATCAAAGTATCACTTCTTCCAACGGTGCTATTGTTGAGAAGAATACTAAAATGTATAGCGACTTTGATGCTAATCAGGCTGAACCCGGTCAGGAAGCTCGAATAAAGCCTTACAATGATCGTGCTAAAGAAGTGCGCGCTGAAGCTGAAAAATCAGTGAAATTTCTTGAGGATTGGAAAGAAAAAATTATTACAGAATCAGGTGGGCGTGAAGCAGACGGCTCTATTAAAAGAGAAGATAATATTGATGCCAGTACTCTTATGTTGGTTGAACGTAAAGGTGGTAATGAAATTCGCCAACGATTATTAGATCTTAAAAAGTATATGCTTGATCGCGTGAAACCGGAAATTCGTGAAAGAATGGATAAAGATCTATCTATTAAGACTGCTGATCCTGAAAAGACAGATAATAACCCACAAGGTGATTGGGCAACTGGATATTTTTATAACATGCCAACAATGGCTGTTATAACTTTGCTGTCTAAGTTTCAAAATGATGTTCGTAACAGTGAATCTGTTGTAGTAAATGAACTTTTTAATGAAGCTGGTAGCGAGCAGTTGAAATTTGACGAAATAAAGGCTGTTGCCCTTACCTCTAATAGTTATGCTCTTGCCGGTCAAAAGATTGAAGCTCAAATCATGCTTGCGGCCTACAACAAGAAAATTAATCCTTCTGTTTCAGCAAGTACTGGTCGTATCACCAAAGTTGAAAATGGTGTTGCTTATTGGGAAACTTCTGCATCTGGTACCGGACTTCAAAAAGTAAAAGGTACTGTTTCACTTAATATGGGTAGTAAAGTAGAAACACGGGAATGGGACTTCTCCTACATGGTAGGTTCAACCGGTGCTTCCATGCAGTTAGATAAGATGAATGTATTTTATATTGGTGTACCCAATCCAATTACAGTTTCAGCAGCGGGCTATTCTATTGAAGATATTTCTGTTAGTATTCCTGGTGCTAATTTAGCAGTAACCGGAAAAGGTAAATGGGACGTTACTGTTACTACTCCCGGTAAAGTGATGGCAGCAATTAATGCCAAAACAGATGGTGGAGTTAAACAAGTAGGTGCTATGGAGATTCGCGTTAAAACAATTCCTGATCCAACAGCTAAAATTGCTGGAAAATCAGGTGGAACCTTAGCAACTGGAATTTTTAAAGCACAAATCGGTATTCCCGCTGTACTTGAAAATTTCGATTTTGATACTAAGTTTGTAGTTACCAGTTTTGAATGTAGCTGGTTGCCTAAACGCGGTGAATACCAAGGACCATTTACTGTTCAAGGAGCATCTTTTGAACACAATCCTCAGGTTAATCAATATCAAACTAAATTGGCTAAACCCGGTGATAAAGTCTTCATAGAAAATATCAAAGCTGTGGGACCTGATAAGCGTACCCGTACTTTGAACAATATCACTTTGACACTTAACTAAATCAATAAAGAAAATTTATAGGATTATGAGTATCCTCAAACCATACAGATTATTCGCTCCAGTTGCATTGATTTTTTCAAGTGCCGTTACATATGCACAGGGCAATCTTTTGGATCAGTCGCAATCTCAATCGCCTGTCTCTGAAAGTGTAGTGCCTGAATGGCAACCTTCCCTTGTGCGAGATGGCGTAATTGATCATCAACCTCACGTTAATCAACCTTTAAAATGGCAGCCTGTTCGTGAAGCTGACGTGCTTTATAAAAAACGTGTTTGGCGTGAAATTGATACTCGCCAAAAGCAAAATATGGCTTTCCGTTTTCCAGGAGATGATAATAGTGGTGGAGGAATGTTTATTGAAATTTTACTCGATGGAGTAAAAAAAGGTAAGATTAAGGCTTATTCAACAATGGATGATCGTTTTACTTCTGCATTAAATAAATCACAGATTTTAGAAATGACAGCCGGTAAAACGGATTCTACTCCAGTAGTTGACCCTGTAACTGGTGAAACGGTTATAAAAGTTACTCATACTGAATTTAACCCTGATTTAGTTACTAAATTCCGGCTTAAAGAAGATTGGATTTTTGATCGTAATTTGGGCAGAATGGTTGTTAGAATCATTGGTATAGCTCCATTGTTAGATCGATATAACGATGATGGTTCTTTCCGTGCATCTTCTCCAATGTTTTGGATTTATTATCCTGAAGTTCGCGATCTTCTTGCACAATATGAAGTATTTAACCCTGACAATGATGTGGCTCGAATGAATTGGGATGAATATTTCGAAAATCGTTTTTTTGCAAGCTATATTATTAAGGTTAGTAATCCTTTTGATAATTCTTTTACTGGTATGGGACTTCAAGGTACCGATGCGTTGTATGAAGGAGCTCGTTGGAATGAAACAATTTTCAATAAAGAGCATGATATGTGGGTATATTAATTCCTCACTACCTTTAAACTTATATGCGCCATAGCTGTTTTGCTGTGGCGTATTTGTTTGGCTTAGAATTCATTAATTTCATATTTTATGTCTATTTTGGACTCTTTTCCCTCTCTTGAAGTTTGCTTATCTCCTTCATTGTTGCATTTGTATGATACTCGCGGCGCAATCATCGTTATAATTGATGTATTTAGAGCTACTTCTACTATTGCTGCTGCATTACATAACGGTGCTGCATCCGTGGTGCCAGTTGCTTCTGTTCAAGATTGTATAACGTTAGGAAACTCTTTACCCAATAGTTTAACAGCCGGAGAAAGAGATGGACAAGTTGCTCCAGGGTTGCAACATGGCAATTCGCCATTAGAATATCCTTCTTCATTTATTTCAGGAAAAACGCTCGTTTTAACAACTACAAATGGGACTCGTCTTTTGCACATGATTAAAGGTGCAGATACTATAATCACGGGGTCATTTTTGAATCTATCGGAAACGTGTAATTTTCTTTTGCAACAAAATAAAAATGTCATTTTAGGTTGTGCTGGATGGAAAGATCGTTTCAATCTAGAAGATACTCTTTTTGCCGGTGCAGTTGTTGAAAGAATTAAAGATCACTTTTCCGTTTTGTGCGATAGTGCAAAAGGAGCTATGCACCTACATAATCAAACAGATGGGAATTATATTGAGTTTTTGAAAGACAGTTCGCATTATAGAAGGCTTTCTGCATTTGGATTACAAGAAGAAATGGCTTATTGTACAACGCCGGATTTACACCCAGTTGTGCCTATTTTACAAAACGGGGCCTTAGTTGTTAATGTTTCTTAGTCTTGAAATTTTGACTTTTTCTAACTGCTTTTTTACTGTAAAAAAGGGTTATGCTTTTTTTCAAAACCAATAGTAGTCGAAGGCCCATGACCGGAATAGACTACCGTATCGTCAGGAAGAGTAAAAAGCTGCTTTTCAATACTAGAAATTAAGCTTTCAAAATTACCACCCGGTAAATCCGTTCTGCCAATACTACCTTGAAATAAAACATCTCCTCCAATTACCCATCCGCTTTCTTTGTTGTAAAATGCAACACTTCCTGGCGAATGTCCGGGAACCAATAGAATAGATACAAAATGATTGCCTAAATTAATTTTAGCGCCATCTTGAAAATATTCATCCGGTTTAGGTGTTTGTGAAAAATCAAATCCAAACATCATTGCTGAACCTTTTGCACCATTGAGTATAGGCAAGTCTAAATGGTGTATCAAAAATGGTATTTGGTATTGCTTTTTACAAGCTTCCACACCAAAAATATGATCAATGTGGGTGTGTGTATTAAAAATGGCTTTTGGTAAAAGTTTATTGTTGTCAATGTATTGAAATAGTTGATTTTTCTCCACCTCGTTATACATGCCGGGGTCAACTATCCAACATTGGTTTTGTTCATCAATAATTAAATAGGTGTTTTCCTGAAAAGGGTTAAACGTGAAAATTTGTAGTCGAAGCATTTTACTTTTTACTTAATTTAGGGTGCAAACTTATTGCTTCTTACGGATATTGTTTGCTTACTGCTTGGGTGTGCAGATGGGGTTATTGAACATTTACAAGATGAAGATCAAACAGGTTATTTGGGTTCTGTTTTTGGTGCTTTTTTCAACACAGATTTCTAATTCTGTTGAAGCACAGACATACATGGAAACATTTGGGCAAAATCGTGTTCAAAAACGAAAATTCGATTGGCGTTTTTTTGATTCAGAACATTTTCGGGTATATCACTATGATGCTGCAGGAAGGCAATTGGCACGCTATGTAGCAGAACAAGCAGAGAAAGATATTAAGGTTGTAGAACGTAAAATGGGAGGTAAATTCCCTGACCGGTTTAAATTAATTTTGTACAATAATTATGATGAATTCCGACAAACAAATGTTGGGAAAAAATACGATTCTCAGCTTCAAAATGTGCCTGCCGGAACAGTTGATTTAGTTGGAGATCGTTTGGTAGTGTATTTCACCGGTGTACACAGCGATCTCAGAAGACAGTTGAGAAGTGGCATGAGCAAAGTAGTGATGCAGCGTATGTTGTTTGGTGAGAATTTTAGGCAAATGGTTAAAAACGCTGTTTTGCTGAACCTACCGACTTGGACTACTGAAGGTTTCTTAGCATACTTAGTAGATGGATGGGATGCTCAAAGTGAAACAGATTGGAAGAATTTACTCCAAGCTAATCCTAAATCAAGTTTCTACTCACTTGCAGATATGAAGCCGGAGTTGGCTGGAAAGGCGTTTTGGAAGTTTGTTTCTGAAAATTTTGGTGAAGCTACGATTAAAACTTTGTTGGCTAACATGCAGTCACGAAGCAGTTTGCCAAAGGGTGTACAAATGACGCTTGGCATTTCAATGAAAGTCGCCTTTGATTCAATTCTCCATTTTTATAACTTGGTTTATACAACAGATGCCAAACTACAGGATAATCCAGATAGTATTTCACGTCCGTTAATAACTATACCGGTACTATCAGGAGGTAAAGATATTCGTGAATTAAGAGTTGCCCCCAAAGGGAATGATATTGCTTATGTGTTGTGGAAAGATGGTCAATATCAAGTGATCCTGCAACACACCAAAAACGAACAAGAAAAAGCTGTGTTAGTGTCGGGCGGTATCAAGGATAGAAACGAACCAGATGATCCCGATTATCCTATTTTAGCTTGGAGCAATAATGGTTATAAGCTAGCCATTCTTTACAAACAAAAAAATCGAACAAAGCTTAGAATTTATTCATCGCTTACTGCTAAAATTGAAAATTATATTGTTCCAAATAATCGTTTTGATCGTGTTTTAGGTATGAGTTTCATGGAAGATGATAGTAAAATGGTATTTTCTGCCATCAAAAAAAGCCAAACGGACTTATATGAATTTTCCATTCGCAGACTACGCCTTACATCAATTACTAAAGATGCATGGGATGACACACAACCTTGGTTTGTCAGCGGTGGATCAAGACGCGGAATTTTATTCCTTTCCAATCGTCCGAAACCAAACTTGGATGTGCCTTTAGAGGTCAATGAACTACCGGCAGGCAAGATGAATGTTTTTTTCTATGACACGAAAACAAAGCGTAATGAACTATTGCAAATTTCGCTTGACTTGGAAGGGACTATTACACAACCTATTCAATTTGGAAGTGATAATTTTGCCTTTCTAAATGATGCAAACGGAATCAGGAATAAATATGTTGTATTATTTGGTCGAAATAAAAAAAATGAAGACTCTGCTTATGCTGTTCCTGTAACCAACTACTCAGAAAGTATTTTATACCATCAATATAATCCGGCAAGTAATAGAGTAGCAGAAGTTGTACAAGTTGGGAAACAGTACCAAATATTTTTTAAAAAATTGGAGCTGCCGAAAAGTGATTCTTTACGTGAAAGCCTTTTACCAACAACACTTTCAGCAAAAACAATTGAAATTGCTTTACCTCAAAAGCAAGATTCAAAAGAAACAAAGCCAATTGAAATTAGAAAATATACAAAATCGGAACCGGCAGTTTATCAGTCTGAATTTACTACTGAACAATTTGATACATCATCACACGATATGGATTCACTTGTGACAGAAGCTCCTGAAATGAAGAACGAACCATACCCGGAAAATGTACAGGACTCATTTCGTGTAGATAGCACTTATGTGAAACTAAAAGCTCAGCCTTATCGTCTTTCATTTAAGCCAGATTTTTTTACAGTTCGAGTAGATAATAGTATTCTCTTCAACAAGTATCAATCTACACAGTCTGTTCAAGGGTTGCCGGTGCAAAATCTTGCCGGTTTGATAACATTGAGTTTAGAGGATGTAATGGAAAACCATAGAATAACCGGTGGATTCCGTTTGCCATTAGGGCTTTCAGGTTCAACTTACTTTTTGCAGTATGAAAATTTTGAAAGACGTTGGGATTGGAAAATCATGCTGCTTCGAAATACGGAACGATATGCTGTGAATGTCGGTTATGTTGACACCAGTACTGGTCAAACCGGAATGTTACCCAATGCCTATCCGGTACGAAGCGTGACTAACATGATTCAGGGTTCGGCCTCCTATCCGCTAGATCGTATCAGAAGTCTGCGGTTACATTTGGCTTTCCGCCAAGATGTGGCTAATTATCGAGCCATTGATACCATATCCTTGAAATATTTGCCTCGCGAAACCTATTATTGGACTATCAGTCGTGCTGAATATGTTTTTGACAACACGGTCAATCCTGTCATGAATATTTTGAAAGGCTCTCGTTATAAACTGTATGCTGAATATTTCTACAAATTGTCTTCGCCTAATGGGGGCTTTTTTAATATAGGTCTTGATGGTAGAAAATACATACCAGTTTATAGAAACGTAATTTTTGCTACCAGGCTTTCTTATGCACATTCAGAAGGGAAACAATGCGTAAACTATGTGATGGGCGGAGTGGATAATTGGATGATGCCTAAGCAAAATGAAATGCCTCCACCAACAAGCCAAAATTATGCTTTCCAATCGCTAACGACTAATTTAAGAGGCTATCCTCAGGCTGCTCGACAAGGAAACTCTTTCGCTCTAATAAATGCGGAACTTCGCGCGCCCATCTTATCTACTATGTTGCGTCGTCCAATTCAAAGCAATTTTTTGAAAAATCTGCAAGCAATTGCCTTTTTAGATATTGGTTCAGCTTGGAACGGATGGGCACCCAATTCATCCGACGAAGCTTATACTCTATTTACACCAAAGCCGCTTCCCGTGCTTGTTACACTGCCATCACCGGATAGAGGAATTGCTATGGGATATGGTGCTGGTTTACGTACCATGTTGTTCGGTTATTTCATGCGCTTTGATGCAGCTTGGAATATTGAACAAAAAACGGCAAAACCTATGTTTTTGTTTTCAATTGGGTCAGATTTTTAAATGTCGTTTTCTTATGTTTTTTAGAATGACAATTTTTAGACAAAATAAAATTGGCAGAATTCAGTTTGACTAATAGATTTGCGAAAATAACTTTATGAAAAAAATTACATTACTCCTTGGGCTATCTGTGTTGATGGCAAGTGCTTCCCAGGCACAATCATCTTCAACCATTTCTGTGGCAGACTACCAAACGAACGTTAGCAATTTAGTAGGAACACCCAAAGGTCCGTCTGAAAAAACAGCCGGATTGAGCGATACATTATATGGAGGAACGATTTACCAATTTCGCGCTTCAAAAGCACTGTACATTGATTATGCTTTGCCGTTAGACAGTGGTGCATTTTATGGAACGAATGCAGCTGGATATAAAGGCTCAGCACAGTTATTTAGATACGCTTCTGTAGAAACAACAGCTCCTAAAGACACTACTTACAATGTTGTGGGTATTCTATCGCGTTGGTTTGGTAAAGTGCAAACAACCAGTACTAAAAATGTCGTCTTTAGTATTTGGAAACGCAGCACTTCAAAAACAGCTGTTTCCGGTGCTACAAAAATGTATGTTTATGGTGCTCCACGCACTCCAGCTATTGCTACCAAATCGGTTCCAGTAACTTCACTTTCATTAACAGGTAGCACAATTACTTGGCTTACTACTCCTTTAGCAGCACTTGATTCAGACATCTATGTAGGATACACAATTTCTTACAATGCATCCAACTTGGGCGGTGATACGGTTGGTGTTCGTAGCAATGATACCGTTGGCAATACAACATTTGCTGTTGAAACCTCAACATTAGATACACTCATCAATGCTCGTGTAATGATACAAAACGCGATGGGAAATTGGGTTTCTCCACGCTTTGATTTAAATGTAGGTAATGGCGGTGACTTAGGCATGATGCCAATTATTCGGTTGAATTGCCCTAATTGCCACGCAACGAACATTAATGGAATTAATAGCAAGAGCTTAACTTTCAAAGGGCATTATCCGAACCCTGCTTCTCATCAAACAACTATGCGCTTTTCTCTGCAAAAATCCACAGATGTTTCCATTACTGTTTATGATATGAGCGGTCGCCTTTTACAAACAACTGTATTAAATGCAGCATCAGCCGGTGATCAAGAGATGACTATTTCTGTTGAAAATTTACCTTCAGGAAATTATGTTTATGCTATTGAAACTAAGGATGGAGGTGCTATTGCCTGCCAATTTACAGTCGTAAAATAAGAATTGATTTTATTGCTGTATTGACCTGTCGCCCCGCTAAAAAAGTGGGGCGATTTTGTGTGTCAGGCATGTTCTTTATCTATAGGGTGCAAGTCCCGAACGAGAGTTGCAGTACTTATCGTTAGCCAAGGGCAAGGGTGTTTACCGTGAGGTAAAATCTGAAGGCAGCAGGCGGCAA
>JAFDXP010000059.1 GCA_018267875.1 Bacteroidota bacterium
ACTAAAATCATAGCTTGCTGCACCCATGCTTATACTTACATCTGTTTGTCCACCGGTATAAATTGCTGTACCTAATGAATTTACATAAGATCCTGCCATAATTCCTGCGGTGTTTGCCATAATTCCTCCACTACCGGCTACGTATGCTCCTAACCCTCCACTAACTCCACCTACTACCGCTCCGCCCGCCATATAGCCCCAAGTTCGTCCCGAATTATAGTTCCATTCACCGGGATTATAACTGTTATTCGCCAATACTCCGCCCATATATGTACCTATTACAGCCCCGATAATAATCGGAGCCCAAACGATTTCGCCTGTTGGGTCTGTATATTTCAACGGGTTGTTGAGGCAATAGCTGTATCGGTTGTATCCTTGTGTTCCGCCTGCCACATAAGGGTCGGGGCTGAGCATTCTGCCGAGGATAGGGTCATAGATTCTTCCGTTCATGTTGATGAGGGTAAAGGTGGGCATTTGCTCGTGTCCGGTGTAGCCGCGCGACAGCCATGCGGGCTGGGGTGAGGTGGTGGCATAGCTCCAGTCATTGGGGCTTCGGGTTCTGCCCCAAGCGTCAAAGCTTTGCTGTGCTTCCACGTTGCCGGTTTCGTCTGTTACGGTCAGTATGGAGCCAAGATGGTCGGTGTAGGCATAGTGTATTTTTTTTACCGGTGCATAGATGCTGGCACCATGCTCTACGATGGCACACAACCCATCGCCCCCCGGAATGTAGTAGGTGTAAAAGTTGCCCACATCGTTGTATTCGTACCCGTCTAAATAGTAGCGGGTTTGCTGCATAATGCCGTTTTGGTTTAGCACCGTTTTGGCACGCCGGTATCCTGCATCGTAAGTAAAGGTTTGTTCACATCCGTTTTCGGTTACTTTGTCGGTCATGCGGAAGGGAGTGTAGCTGATGTCCTGTTGCAGCACGCTGACTGCGAGCTACTTCAAACTTACTATACTAATACTAAACAAACAATGATTACAATCATGAAAACATTCAATGAAGGAATGAGTCTAAGTATATAATCCGCCATTAATAGAAATCACCTGCCCTGTGATATAAGATGCCTGCTTAGAGGCTAAAAAGCCTACCAAATCTGCCACTTCTTGTGCTTCACCAAATCGTTGCATTGGGATCATTTTGGCTAATTCTTTCTCGTTTAATTCTTCGGTCATGTCGGTTTTCACAAAGCCGGGAGCCACTGCATTTACAGTAATATTTCGTTTGGCTATTTCTTGTGCCAATGCTTTGGTTGCACCTATCATTCCTGCTTTGGCTGCCGAATAATTAACCTGACCTGACATGCCTTTTAAACCACTCAAGGAAACGATATTGATGATGCGCCCGAAACGGTTCATCAACATGGGGTTTAAAATTGTTTTGGTAACATGATACATGCCTCGTAAGCTGGTGTCCAATACATTGTCCCACTGCTCATCGGTCATGCTCATCAGCAAGGTATCTTGACGAACGCCGGCATTGTTTACCAGCACTTCGATGATGTCTTCTGGATGTGCTTCCATCCATCCGCCTAATATTTTTTGTACATTTCCCTTATCGGCAACGTTGAAGTTGAGCAATTCGGCGGCAACTCCGTTAGCGCGTACTAAAACGGCGGTTTCTTCTGCAGCAGCAACATTTCCCTTATAGTTGATCAAAATCGAATAGCCTAATTCGGAAAGTCTGACACATACGGCGCGACCAATTCCTCTGGAGCCGCCGGTTACAAGTGCATATTTCATCAGTCTGTTTTTTTGGTTTTTGTAGTAGTATCCGGTCTGTGTTTTTTGCCGCTTTGCGTCTTATTTTTCCTTTATGGGGTCAGCTTCGGTTTTGGATGAAACAGTTGCGGCGATAGCACCGTTCATCGTAAGTCGTTCTATTAAGCATTTTCTATCCGGTTTGTATGCAAGATAAAAAGGTGTGTGGCTTTATCCTTGTATCAATTGCCAATTATCGAAACTCAATAAATTTTTCATGTTCGCACCCACTTCTGTTTCCATCAACCAATGTTTGATTTTATACAGTCGTTCAGACGATGGTTCATCTTCTTCAAACGATGGAGCCAAAGCACTTAGGTTGTCATACATCCATCGGGTAGCAGGCGACAAGCGGTACTTATAGTTTTTATGGTCAATGGCTTGCACAATAGCTAAAGCATGAACAGCCAGCACTTCAAAGGTATTCTCTATCACACGAGCACACATTTGTGCGGCGTTGCAACCCATACTCACAATATCTTGATTGTCGTTGTTGTTGCTTATACTATGAACATACATAGGGTTGCTCAATGTTTGGTTTTCAGCGACGTTAGACACGGCAGGGTATTGCATTCCTTGCACGCCAAAATTTAGTCCGAGCCTACCCATATTGATAAAGGGTGGCAGCTTTTTGTTTAAATGTTGATTGAGCAAAAAGTTCAGTTGTCGTTCGGCCAACATGGAAAGTTTGGTTACCGCAATTTTAAGTTTATCCATTTCCAAGGCTACATAGTCGCCATGAAAGTTTCCACCGTGATAAATATTTTGTGTTTTTCGATCAATAATTGGGTTGTCGTTTACAGAGTTTAGTTCATCGGTTATAACACGAGCCGTATTTTCTATTGTATCATAAACAGGACCCAGAATTTGTGGCACACAGCGTAGTGAATAGTATTCTTGCACTTTGTCCTCAATGACTTCTTCGGTTACTTTCTTGTCGTACAGGTGTTCATGTCGCTTGCGTAAAAGTCCACTTTTTTTAGAAATTGCCCGCATAGCCATCGCCACCATTTGCTGACCGGGATGTCGTTTCACGGAATTGAGCTCTGCAGAAAAATGATCGTCATACGCTTCCATGATTTCGTTTACCATCAAGGAGAAAAGTATCTGACCGGTTATTAATTTTCGTGCGTGCAACACATTAATGGCACCAATTCCCGTCATGGACGAGGTGCCATTTAGGAGGCCTAAGCCCTCACGGATATGAATTTTAAGGGGCTGAAGGCTTAGTTGTTCATAAACCGATTTGGCTGAAACTACTTGATTGCGATACCAAAAATTGCCTTCACCAATCAGCCCGAGAGCCAGATGAGCAAGTTGCACTAAATCGCCACTTGCTCCTACGCCGCCATGTGCATAAATAGCAGGATAGGCACCCGCATTCAACAAGGCAGTCATGAGCTGAATCAATTCAACATGAATACCCGAAAAGCCCAACAGCATGGTGTTTAGGCGAGCTAATAAAGTAGCTCGACATTGTTGTTCGGTGAGCAATGCACCCATGCCTGAGCTGTGCGACCGAATCAGGTTGTATTGTAGTGCGGTTCGATCTTCATCATTGATCCGATATTGAGCCATTGGTCCAAAACCGGTGTTGATGCCATATATCAGCTTATCGCCCGAAAAGTTTTGTAGAAAAGAAAAACAATCACTCACATCAGCAAGCGTTTCCGGATTAATCTCTATGGACTTTTGTTGCAATACTATTTGCTCAAACGCAGCTAAGTCCAGCGTTTGTCCACCAATAGAAATATTCATTCGTTACAATAGGTTTTGCGCAAAGATAATAGCCTTGACAGAAGTATTCACCTACCCTAAGCAATGAACAAATTATTTCTATCAAACAATAGCTCTTGTATGAGTTCTTTGAGCCTGTATTTTGTTACTCCACCTACCCTAAAGATTGCTCAAAGCTGTCAACACGTCCGGTAAGGTTTTGGGTTGTGGGCGTAAAGTATCTGAATAGCCGTAAGTTACATTTACAAACTTATGCTCGTCGTAATAATATAAACCTTTGACCAATGATAAGGATACAAAATGAACCTGCATATTGGTTGGTATTTGATAGTTAGGCGACAGCGACCAAGTATGTAAAGCCGTATCGTAAAGCTGCATATAGCTTACCCCATTTATGGAAGGAAAAACTACAAATAATTGTGTGTTGGTTTTGTTGAGTCCAAAAGTATCTTTTATAGCCATGTGGACATTGGTTAGAAGTTGTCCCGCTAAATCATAATAAAAATGCCCACCCACCCAATTAAAATTACGGCATGAGTCAAATTGATATAAGCTAACATTTGGAACAACGGATGTATCTGTAAACGCGGCACTTGAAATGGTTCCTAATCCATTAGGTGCTACTGTCCATGTAACAGTTGAGTCCGGGTTTATTTTGCTGCCGTAAAACAGTTGAAAAGGAGGATTCTGAGAGGTGGCAACTGTATTAAAACCAAGTCCATAAACATTGGCAAACACTTCTTGACCGCCTCTGTAGGCTTTGATATAAATTTGTCCTGCACTATTCATTGGACGACCAAATGAAACGGTGCTGGAACGGTTGGCAACGACATGTCCGTTGTTGTACATTTCTATTACTTTCAAAACAATTTGCCCGGAAATAATGACATTCCCATTCTTGTCTTTAAAAGAGTTTTTATAGAAACTCAATTTCGTATTCATAGCCGTGCGCACCACTTGGGTATCACCTGCTTTCACCTCAAAAGTTTGAACAGGGGTCAAGGTTTGGGTGCCGCCAAATAGGTTGCTAAGAACCATTTTTGAATTAGTAGAATCAGCCGGTGGAAACACCCCATCGGATGTGCTTTCTTTTTTGCAAGCGGCAAATGCAAGAGCAGTTGCTAAAATCAAAGCAGAAGAATGTAAGTATAGCTTCATAAAAAAAATAGACTCGTGGATATAAGACACTTTAAAAATCGAAAATGTTTGTACGATTTTTGAGCAAAATAGTTTTTTTAAAGCGATAAAGGTAATTATTGTTAGCCTTTCTTCATACCCTTGTTTTTAAGGTGTCAATACGGATAAGTTGCTACTTAATATGGAGAAGGCAACCTTTTCTTTACAATTATAGGCATCACCATCAGTTTGCATAAGGGTCAGTTCGGGGTGTGAAATTTGGATCGTCTTTACTCGTAGATGTTCTACATAGGGGCTGGATAAGATATTGCCCAATATGGCTCGGAAGGCTATTCCGGCAGTAAATAAAATCGGAAATTTTTTGATTAACACTACATCCAGCAACCCATCTGTCCAGCTTGCATTAGGAGCTATTTTAAAATTATAACCTAATTGGTTTCCATTGGCAACCGTAATCATAAAGGCATATTTAGAAAGGGGTTTTCCATCTGCTATTAAGTTCCATTCATGCACTTTATAGCGAAATACTTCATGGAGTATGATGCGACAATATGAAAAAAAACCTCGTTTTTTACTTTGGGTAAATGCTTGACAAATCAGCGCATCAAACCCAACACCAGCATTGCTGAGAAATAAATGTTCATTAGCCATGCCGACATCAATACGAGTTGATTTTCCCTTGTTGAGAACTTCAATGGCTCCTTTTAATTGTAAGGGTATAGACAAGCTTCTTGCTAATCCATTTCCTGATCCCATTGGTACGATTCCCAATGAAGTGTCGGTGCCTATTAAGCCCTTTGCTATATCATTTACAGAGCCATCGCCCCCAACTGCTACAACAGACTTGGCACCTTTTGCGGCAGCAATACACGCTAATTCAGTGCCGTGTTTGGGATGTTGGGTGTGTTGTATTTCATAGCTATATTTTGATAGATTCAAATAGGTTTTCAATGCCTTTTCAATTGCTTTTTCTCTATCTACTCCGGCGTGAGGATTTATTATGAAAATAAGATGTTGTTTCACACTAATTGTGCCTTTAGGCTAAGGTCTAAACTGACTGCATGATGGATGATAGCTCCCACAGAAATATAATCAACGCCGGATTTTGCATAGTCCTCAATATTGTTCAGCGTTATTCCTCCTGATGCCTCTGACTCGCATTTTCCATCTATTAATGATACTGCTGCTTTGAGGTCGGAAGGGAGGTAGTTGTCTAACATAATACGATCAACCACACCGGTGGATAAGGCTTTTTTTACGTCTTCAATATTTCGGGTTTCTACTTCAATTTTTAGGTTTAGTTTATTTTCATCCAAGTATTTTTTGGTTTTAAGAATTGCTTTTTCAATTCCCCCACAAAAGTCAATATGGTTGTCTTTCAACATGACCATATCATACAATCCCATTCGATGGTTAGTGCCTCCGCCTATTCTTACCGCTTCTTTTTCATAATACCGAAAAAGTGGGGTGGTTTTTCGAGTATCCAAAATTTTGGCGGGGTAGTTTTTTATTTTTTCTACATACTGATGCGTCAGTGTAGCAATGCCACTCATGCGCTGCATACAATTCAATACCAAACGCTCAGCTTGTAAAATAGTATATACCTTTGCTTCAACTTCAAAAGCTATGTCGCCTATTGAAACCTGATCAGCATCTTTTTTATTAAGGATAATTTTTGCTTCAGGTTCCAGAAAATGAAAGATTTGTTTTGCTAATGATACACCTGCCAAAATGCCCCCTTCTTTAATTTTCAAAATTGCCTTTCCACGAGTTGAAGTTTCTATCGAAGCCAGTGTTGAGTAATCGCCAGGGCCAATATCTTCGGCTAATGCCGCAGCAATAAACTGATGATCTGTCATGGTTGCAAAAATAACCGTTGTTTGGAAACAATTATTGAATATAGAAAGGTGGGGGATTGTTTTTTAACAAGCAAAAGGGTATGAACGAAGTAGTTATTAAAATTTAATGGCTTTGCAAGTTTCAAAGACTATTATTGATCTTTTAAACGCAAAAATTAAATAGAGCTGAATTGATTTTTCTCCAAAAATACTTTTCAAAGAAAATTTTGCTGCTATACAAAATTATTTTGATTGTTGGTTGCCTTCTGTATGGAAAATATTAATCCTGCCATTTGCCTACATTCAACGTGCATTTCTTAATCTTGCATAATATTTAAGTAAAAAAATCGAATGCTCGTTATTGTTTTCTTTATTGCTCAGTGGTATTTATCTCTGTTTTGTCAAACCTTTTTCCAACATCGTTACGCTGCACATGGAGCATTTACAATGAGTAAGGGTTGGGAACGTTTCTTTTTTGTGTTGACCTTTTTATTCCAAGGTTCTTCTTATCTAAGTACTCGCGCTTATGCCATTATGCACCGAATGCACCATGCCTATGCCGATACGGACAAAGACCCACATTCACCTAAGTATTCCAAAAATATTTTTGACATGATGTGGAAGACTTTTGTTTTTTACCGAAATATCAATGAATATCGGATTACCATAGATCCAAAATTTACCAAAAATGTACCTGATTGGCCTGCCTTCGATAAATTTGCTGGAAAACGCTATACCCGCTTGTTTTGGGTAGCCTTATACATTGCTTTTTATGCACAGTTTGCCACTTCACCTTGGTTGTGGGTTTTGTTGCCAATTCAAATTTTGTTAAGTCCTGTTCACGGTGCAATAATCAATTGGTTTGCACACAAATTTGGCTATGAAAACTTTGAAATGAAAAACACTTCTGAAAACTTAATCGGTGTTGATTTTTTAATGCTGGGAGAAAGCTATCACAATAATCATCATAAACGCCCGTCTGCTATTAATTTTGGCTATCGCTGGCACGAAATTGATCCAGTCTATCCTATTATATTGCTATTTAATAAATTGCATGTCATTCGATTAAATCCAGTGAAAACAGAGCCATTAACCCTTCAATCCCAAACTAAAGAAGAAGAGTTGGAAGAGGAAATGATTTTTTAAAGTGAATAGCTAGCCTCACAACTTGATATTTAGGGGTCAGATTAGGGTGAAGATTACTTAATATATTTGTTTAGGTTGTTGAAAAAGATTCTACTCCTTAGCTTAGAGATACATCCATATTTTAGATAGGCATTGTGTTTTCTTTTTACTTATCCAATCCAAAAGAATCCCAAAGCAAATAGAATGGTCATGCCTAACACCATGATAAAAATGTAAAAACCCACTTGTCCTGTTTGTAGTAAACGCATACGATCACTTCCCCAGCGAACTGATTTTCCTACACCGTTTACAAAACCATCAATGCCCATTCGTTCAACAAATCGGTCTAAAAATGCAGATAGTTGATTGATTGGACGAACTACAATTGCATCGTATAATTCATCCACATACCATTTGTTTTCAAGCACTTTTGCTAAACCAGTATTCGGAACAAAGTTTGGTTGCCGATTAGCCATATAGCCATAAATAGAAAAGGCGATGGCAACAAAAGATGAAATGCCAATCAGCATCCATTCGGTATTATGTGTTAAATGTTCGGTTAGTCCATTTGTTACGGAAGAACTGAGAAACTGAGAAAGTGTATGATGTTCTGTGATGACAGCAGGTAAACCAACATAGCCACCAATAACGGAAAGAACAGCCAACAAAACTAAAGGAATGGTAATGGCTGAGGGGCTTTCATGCAAATGATGCTCTTGTTCGTGTGTGCCTCGAAATTTTCCTGTAAACGTAAGAGTATATAAACGGAACATGTAAAAAGCCGTCATCATAGCTGAAACTATACCGATTGCATAGATAGATTTGTTTTGTGCAAAAGTGGATGCAAGAATTTCATCCTTAGAAAAGAATCCCGAGAAAAATGGAATACCTGCAATGGCTAAACAGCCAATTAGAAAAGTGATTTGAGTTGTGCGCATGTGCTTGCCTAATCCGCCCATTTTTCTAACATCTTGTTCGCCGCCCATTGTATGGATAACACTGCCGGAACCTAAAAACAACAATGCTTTAAAAAAAGCGTGTGTCATGACGTGAAAAACGGCAGTAGTATAGGCTCCCATGCCCAACGCCATAAACATAAATCCTAATTGACTCACCGTAGAATATGCTAATACTTTTTTGATGTCATATTGCTTTATAGCTATGGTGGCAGCCAGAAAAGCAGTGGCCGCCCCTGTCCATCCAACTATTTGTAAAGCATTGGGTGCAAGATTATAAAGTAAGCTGCTTCGAGCTATCATATATACGCCTGCAGTTACCATGGTGGCTGCGTGAATTAGAGCAGAAACTGGTGTAGGACCGGCCATGGCATCGGGCAGCCAAGTAAACAATGGAATTTGTGCCGATTTACCTACAGCACCGATGAATAAACATATTGCTATCCAATTATAAACACTGTTTCGTACCGGCTCCAATCCATTATTGAGTTGACCAAAAAAATCTGTATAAGTAAGTGTTCCGAAATTAAAAAGTATCAGGAGCATGCCAACTAAAAATCCAAGATCGCCAATACGATTCATGACAAAGGCCTTTCTGCCGGCGCTGGAAAAATCGTTGTTTTTATACCAAAAGCCAATCAATAAATAAGAACAAAGTCCAACTCCTTCCCAACCCATATACATCACCAAATAATTGGCTCCCAACACTAATAATAACATGGAAAAAACAAAAAGGTTGAGATAGGCAAAATATTTAACCATCCCCTCATCTTCGTGCATATAAGATGTGGAATAGACATGGATCAAAAAGCCAATGCCGGTAATGATTAAGAGAAAAATCGAAGAAAGACTGTCTATCCGAAAGGCAAGCGGAATAGAAAGTTTGCCCGACTGAATAAAGTCAAATAATGTAACGGTTGCGTTTGCTCCGTTTTTTACTTCAAAAAATATCAAGAGAGAAACTACAAATGAAGCAAGTACAGATGTACTTCCAATAATGCCACCTAAGTTTTTAGGAATAGTTCTCCACCCAAAGCCATTAATCAAAAAGCCCAGTAGCGGAAAAAGCGGAACTAAATAAATAAACTGTATCATGAAAATAAATCAAATCAACCTTTAGAGGAAAAGTTATTAATGTTTTAGTCTGTTCAATATATTGATATCAACGGAATGAACTCTTCTATACATCATTACAATAACTGCTAATCCAACAGCAACTTCTGCGGCAGCAACCACCATTATAAAAAAGACAAAAATTTGCGATGAAGCATCATTATATAACTTAGAGAAAGCTACTAACAATAGGTTCACAGCGTTCAACATCAGCTCTATGCACATGAAAATGATGATGGCATTGCGTCGCATCAAAGCACCCATAATGCCTATGCTAAATAAGGCAAAACTTAAAAAAAGATAGTATTGAATCGGCATAGTATTTTAGTTTTGGTTGGGTGATCTTTCAGGTAAATCGTTTGATGGTTCTTTTTTTCCGATAACCATTGCACCAATCATCGCACTCAGGAAAAGCACACTGCTTATTTCAAATGGCAAAACATAGTTTTGAAAAAGTGTTTTGCCCAAATTTTCAATCAAGCCCACACTATTAGCTGATTTTTCCAATGTGCCGTTTATTTTAGAGTCACGTAGAGCTGCTAAAATGACAAGGAAGAGAATGCCACCGGATATAATTCCGGCAAACTGCACCAATCGGCTTTTTTGCGGTTCTACATCTGCATTTAAGTTCATCAGCATGATCACAAATAGGAATAATACCATGATGGCTCCCGCATAAACAATAATGTTCACGACAGCTAAAAACTGTGCATTCAATAACACATAATGCCCGGAAATGGCAAAGAATGTTGCAATTAAGCAAATCACACTGTTAATCGGGTTTCTGCTTAAAATGACACCTAAGGCAGAACTGATAGCTCCAATGGTTAAAATCCAGAAAAGTATTTCAAACAAGTCCATTATCTATTTGTTGTCTTCTTGTTTTTTAGGATGTGGAATCAAAAGATCGTCTTTCTTATAAATCATGCTTCGACGACTATAATTAGAAGGCATTACTGTTTCGCTTAAATAAATTGCATCTTTAGGACAAGCCTCCTCACAAAATCCGCAAAAAATACAGCGCAACATATTGATTTCATATTTTGCAGCATACTTCTCTTCTCGATATAAATGAGCCTCTTCCGGTTTGCGTTCTGCTGCTTCCATTGTAATGGCTTCTGCCGGACAAGCCACAGCGCACAAGCCACAAGCCGTGCAACGCTCTCGCCCTTCTTCGTCACGATTCAGCACATGCAGCCCACGAAATACAGGTGCAAAAGGACGTTTTTCTTCCGGGTAGCTTACCGTTGCCTTTTTCTTGAAAATATGACTAACGGTAACTTTCAAGCCTTTTGCAATGGCCGGCACATACAACCGCTCTGCCAATGTCATTGGGTTGCGATTGATGAGTATTGCTCTATTGGTGAGGTGTTGCATTTCTTTTATTGAATAAGGTAATTGTCAAAATCAATATATCTTTTTGGTCTCTTTTCTATTTCCCAAGCCATAGGGCTACTCCTCCTGTTATCAACATATTGATTAGGGCTAAAGGAATCAATGATTTCCAGCCCAATTTCATTAATTGATCGTAACGAAAACGAGGCAAAGTCCAGCGGATTAGCATGAAAAACAGTATAAAGGCAATTATTTTAATGAAAAAGGCTGTTACACCGCTCAACACAAACAACCACTGTGGTGCATGTGCAGCCACCCAATCCATACCGGGATAGTTGTAGCCTCCAAAAAACAAGGTTGCCATAACAGCTGAGCTGATAAACATGTTGATGTATTCCGCAAAAAGATATAAACCTAATTTCATGGAAGAATACTCCAAATGAAAGCCCATATTTAATTCGCTTTCACATTCAGGCAAGTCGAAAGGTGCACGGTTTAGTTCTGCAAAAGCACAAACCAAAAAAATGAAAAAGCCTAAAGGTTGCTTGAAAAAATTCCAAGTAAAATAGCCATCTGCCCAAAAGCCATGTTGTTGTTCTACTATGTCATGCAAACTCAATGTGCCGGTAAGCATCAACAAAGCAATAAGTGAAATTCCCATTGCTAATTCATAAGAGATAGATTGTGAGGCAGCCCTAATACTACTTAAAAGTGAATATTTATTATTAGAAGCCCATCCACCCAACATGATACCATAAACACCTAAGCTTACCACACCAAAAATGAAAAGAATACCAATGTTTATGTCTGCAACTTGTAAAGAAATGATTCTTCCACCTACTTCAAAACTTGGACCCCATGGGATAATGGCACTCGTCATTAAGGCTGTGACCATAAACATAGCCGGGCCTAAAACAAAGATGATTTTCGATGCGCTTTGTGGTATAATTTCTTCTTTGAAAAATAATTTTCCACCATCTGCCAAAGGTTGTAACAAACCGAAGATGCCGGCGCGTGCAGGCCCAATTCTGTCTTGCATCACCGCAGCCACTTTCCTTTCACCCCAAGTAGCATAAGCTGCAATACCCAGCGATATCAAAAGAATTATGGTAATCAGTCCAATTTTCTCAATCAGAAAAAGCCAATCAATTTGCATCAAAAGCATAGTGCCGCAAAATTATAGTTCGTTCGTTAAAAGTCTTTATTCGTTTTCTTTATTGGGTGTCGGCCGTTGGCTTCTATTTAGCTTGTGCGGCGTTAGCACCGTTCATCTTTGGGTAATACTATGAAGCTTTTCAACCCTTACTCCATTAATAATTTTCTTTTACTTCTTGCCTACCTCTAATTTTCTTTGACCTTCTAATTTTTGGTTGGGCAAAAAATCATTAGAATGTGAAGGTCCGTGAATTTCAGAAAGATGAATTTCCGGTCGGTTCACATCGCTTACAGTATGTATATCCAACAACATTTTAGGTTCCTTGCCAATTATTTCACGAATCAGTTCTTTTTGTGCTTCCACGGCTCCTCTATAATGGTTTTGTGAAATTACACTGTGTCTATTCACCTTTGTTGGGCCTTCTATTACCCAATCGCTTGCTCGTTTTTTGTCAAATCGGCAAGTGTTACAAATAAATTCTTCTACTTCACCCCATTTATCTTTTCTACCTGTTACGCGAAAAACTTCCTCACCTCGAAACCATAGTCGCACCTTACCCGAGCAAGTCGGGCAATCGCGATGCGCATCCATAGGCTTGGTAAACCACACCCGTTGTTTGAATCGGAAAGTCTTATCTGTCAAGGCACCAACCGGACACACATCTATGATATTGCCAATAAACTCATTGTCAAGTGCTTTGTTTAGATAAGTGCTTATTTGTGAGTCCCATCCCCGTTCCAGCACACCATGCTCACGGCGCTGAGTCAATTGTTCAGCTGTAAACACACAACGATAGCACATAATGCAACGGTTCATGTGTAGCTGAATGTTGGGTCCTATATCTTCCGGTTCAAAGGTGCGCTTAGGGAAATCTAAACGACTTTGCTCGCTGCCATGTTCGTAACTCAGGTCTTGCAAATCACATTCCCCTGCTTGGTCGCACACCGGACAATCTAACGGGTGGTTGATTAATAAAAACTCAACTACTCCTTTACGAGCATCAATTACTCGTTCTGAAGTAATATTTTTGACTTCCATACCATCCATAACGGTGGTTCGGCAACTTGCCACCAACTTTGGCATTGGTCGCGGATCTTTTTCTGAACCCTTGCTTACTTCTACAAGGCAAGTACGACACTTGCCACCACTATTTTCCAACTTGGAATAATAGCACATGGCAGGTGGTGTTACATCACCTCCAATCAACCTCGCAGCATTTAGAATAGTAGTTCCGGCGGGAACTTCTACCGTGATGTTGTCTATCGTTACTTTAAATTTTGGCGTGTCAGACATACTATTAAATCGTTTTACTCAACTTGGCAGTTTTAGTTTTTTTAACTCATTACAGCCATCCTTTTATTTCACAATCGAATTTGTTTTTCAACAGCGGTTTTTAACCTTTGTTTTTTTTTGTTCGATCGAACTTTTTTTATTATGCTATGAAGCTGGAACAGGTCTTGGATCGGCATAATGTGCTAAACCAAAGTTTCGTTTTTGTGCCTCATCTGCATGGGTTACATGCCATTCAAACTCATCGCGAAAATGACGAATTGCCGCGGCTACTGGCCATGCTGCTGCATCACCCAATGGGCAAATGGTATTTCCCTCAATTTTTCGTTGCACATCCCAAAGCAAATCTATATCACTCATTTTTCCCTTTCCATGCTCAAGGTTTTTTAGAATTCTATACATCCATCCGGTTCCTTCACGACAAGGGCTGCACTGTCCACAACTTTCGTGAGCATAAAAGCGTGCTAATGTCCAAGTATGTCGAACAATACATTGGTCTTCATCAAACACGATAAAACCACCGGAGCCCATCATAGTACCAGTGGCAAAACCACCGTCAGAAAGACTTTCATAGTTCATGTAGCGTGTTTCACCTTTGGCTGTTTTAAACAGTAAGTTGGTGGGGACTATTGGTACGGATGAACCGCCCGGAATACATGCTTTTAATCGTTTCCCTTTGGGAATACCGCCACAGTATTCATCTGAATAGATAAATTCTTCTACACTTTCAGTCATGGTGATTTCATAAATACCCGGCTTGTTAATGTTGCCACAAGCAGATATTAATTTGGTTCCGGTAGAACGTCCTACACCAATTTTTGCATATTCTTCACCCGATAGGTTGATGATGGGAACTACGGCTGCTATGGTTTCAACGTTATTAACCACGGTTGGTCGCATCCATAATCCCTGAACCGCTGGGAATGGCGGTTTTATTCGTGGATTTCCTCTTTTCCCTTCTAAACTTTCTATAAGAGCTGTTTCCTCACCACAGATATAAGCACCTGCTCCGCGTTGCACATATATTTCGCAATCGAAGCCGGTACCAAGAATATTTTTACCTAACCAACCGTTATTTTTGGCTTCTGCAATGGCTTGTTCTAAAATATCTACTATCCAAGCATATTCTCCCCGGATATAGATAAAGGTCAAATTGCTTCCTAAGGCATAGCTACTGACTATCAATCCTTCAATTAAAAGATGGGGCAAAAATTCCATCAAGTAGCGGTCTTTAAAGGTGCCCGGTTCAGATTCGTCAGCATTGCACACCAAATGTCGAGGTACACCTTCGGGTTTGGCTAAAAAGCTCCATTTCATACCTGTTGGAAATCCAGCACCACCTCTTCCTCGAAGTCCACTTTTTTTCACTTCTTCCACCACTTCATCCGGTGTCAGTTTCAGTGCTTTTTCTACAGCTCTATAGCCACCGTGCTTACGGTATATATCGTAGTTGCGGATTCCTTCAATATGTGCATTCTCTAATAAAAGTTTCATTTTCTGAATTCAATGATGCTCACTAATTCCGAATTGTTTTTTATAGCACTATTTAGCTATTTTTTTTCGGCATTAAATCTTTTCATTTTAAAACAAACAGCACACCAATCAATATGTAGGCGTGTTTTGTCATTATCATACCGGATCAATTATTTACACCGGCATTTTTTCGGCAATCTTCAATTATTTGATCTACTTTTTCTTTAGTTAAATGTTCTTTATAGAATTTTCCTAATTGCATCATGGGTGCATAGCCACATGCACCAAGACATTCTGCGGGTTTCAGGGTAAACAAGCCATCTGGAGTAGTTTCTCCTTCGGTAATACTCAGTTTGTCTTTTATGTATTGAATAATGTCATCACTACCGTTTAGCATACAAGGTCCTGTTCGGCACACTTCGAATACATATTTTCCAACCGGTTTCATGTTGAACATGGTGTAAAAGGTAGCCACTTCATACACTTCAATGGGTAGAATATTCAGCAGATTAGCAACATAATCCATTGTGGGAATATCAAGCCATCCACCATTTTCTTCTTGAGCTACATGTAGTATGGGAATCAAGGCACCTTTTTGCTTGCCATCAGGATAGCGTGCTATGATGTCGTTTACTTCTTTACGTTTTGCTTCTGAGAATGAAATACTCATCGTAGTTATCTTGTTGTTTCACTTTTCAAGGCTTGAAGGATAAATGATATATACCCTTTTAAGCTTAATCAGAAATAGTTTTCAAAAGTATTGAACTATTTATTATATTTTTCTGTATTTTATCTTTATTTTTTCTAAAAAGTTCCTTTTTCTGCCATTCAAAGTTCCTTTGTTGTTTTTGTGAAGAAGGAAGGACTTTTTTTATGCATCTAATTCACCTGCTATTACGTTTAAACTACTTAATGTTACAACAGCATCACTAAGCAATCCACCTTTAATAATTTCAGGGTAAATTTGGTAATAGATAAAACAAGGGCGACGGAAATGAAGCCTATAAGGACTTCTACCACCATCGCTGATTAAATAATAGCCTAATTCCCCGTTTCCGCCTTCTACTGCGTGATATACTTCGCCGGGTAAAATATTGATTTCGCCCATCACTATTTTGAAATGGTAAATGAGCGACTCCATTTTCGTATATACGTCTTTCTTTTCCGGAAGGTAAAAATCGGGAACATCGGCATGATATATACTTGGGTCGAGGTCTTTTATTTTTTCAATAGCTTGCTGAATGATGCTAAAGCTTTCCCATATTTCTGTGTTACGAACCATGTAGCGATCATACACATCACCCGTAGTGCCAATTGGGATTTTGAAATCAAAATCTTCATAAGAACAATATGGATTGGAAACACGCACATCATAATCAACACCGGCAGCACGCAAGTTTGGACCGGTAACACTATAAGAAAGTGCTTTTTCAGCAGTTATAGGGCCGGCACCCATGCAACGCTCCATAAAGATTCGATTACGATCGAGGAGTATTTGAAACTCTTCAAAAGCGTGTGGAAAAGTACGCATAAAATCATCGAGCTTATCCCAAGCTGCTTGGTTAAAATTGCGTTCAAACCCACCAAATCTACCGATATTGGTCGTTAGTCGAGAGCCACAAATTTCTTCCCAAATGTCATAGATTTTTTCGCGGTATTGAAACACATAAGTGAAGCCTGTCAAGGCTCCGGTATCTACCCCTATCACTGAATTGCAAACTAAATGGTCGGCAATACGTGCAAGTTCCATGATGATGACCCGTAGATAGTCAACTCTTTTAGGCGTTTGAATACCAACTAATTTTTCTACGGTTAAGTGCCAGCCGATATTATTGATTGCAGCCGAGCAATAGTTGAGCCGATCGGTAAGGGGTGTTACTTGATAATAAGGACGACGTTCGGCTATTTTTTCAAATGCTCGATGAATATAGCCAATGGTAGGGTCAGTGTGCAATATCCGCTCACCATCCACTTCCAAAATGTTTTGAAACACACCATGTGTAGCAGGGTGGGTGGGGCCAAGGTTGAGCGTGGTTGTTTGCTTGGCAAGGCTATCTTCTGATAGTTTTATATGGTGTCTTCCATGTGTCGTTTCCGAAGTTTCGGGAAGCATACTTTTTATATTGTTGTCGGCCATTTTGAATTAAATATTTAGAATCATCTGCCAAACATTTCGTCGTCTTTATCGGTGCGCTGAGGGTCTTCCAATGTGTATTCTTTCCGCATGGGGAAATAGTTCATTTCATCTGCATTAAGAATACGCCTTAAATCTGGATGACCAACAAAGTTAAAACCAAAGAAATCATAGGTTTCGCGTTCCATCCAATTTGCTCCCGGAAACAATTGAGTTGCCGTGAAAACATCGGGTTGCGCTGAGGGTACATAAATTTTTAACCGTAGCCGAACGTTGTCCACTAAGTTGTGTAAATGATACACTACTGAAAGTTCTTCACCTGTTCGGTCAGGGTAATGTACGCCTGTAAGGTCTGTTAAAAATCGAAATTTCAATTCTTCATCATCATAGAGAAACTGAAGAGCTTTTAAGTTGTCCGCTGCAGGTACAGTAACCGTTAAAAAACCGTAGGGTTCTTCAAAAGAAACGCTGCTACCAAATTTTTCGGTCAACTTTCGGATAATATGTTCGTGATTCAACACTTCGTAATAATTTTCTTAGAAGCAGTATAGGTGCATTTATTGAATGCCATAGCCCTGCATCAGTTCTTTATATTTTTCACTGTTTCGGCGACGTAAACTTTCATTGCCAACCAATTCTTGTAGTTTTAAAACACCATCAATAATTCCTTCGGGGCGAGGCGGGCAACCCGGTACATATACATCAACCGGAATCACTTGATCAATACCTTGAAGAACAGAATATGAATCAAAAATGCCACCACTACTAGCACAAGCTCCAATAGCTACAACCCAACGTGGCTCTGCCATTTGGATATAAACTTGCCTAAGTATAGGACCTAATTTTTTGGATATAGTACCGGCAACCAAAAGCATATCGCATTGACGCGGTGTGAAGCCCATTCTTTCGGAACCAAAACGAGCAAGGTCATAATTTGATGCCATAGTAGCCATAAACTCAATGCCACAACAAGAAGTAGCAAAGGGTAGAGGCCACAATGAATTTTTGCGTGCCAAACCTATTACTTTATCAAAGGATGTAGCATGAAAACCCTCTCCGGAATAGCCTTCCGGAAGATCTACTAAGGTTACTTTTTCGTTTGTATTATATTGAACCGGTCTCCCCATGATCGCAAATATTGTGTGTTGAACGTTCTCTGTTTTGTCTGAAATCAAGCTTTTTCAAAGCTTTTTCAACGATTGTTTTTTGTCAATTTAATTTCCTGAAAAAGGCAGGAATCAAGCGGCTATTCTTCCCACTCTAATGCTCCTTTTTTGAGGATATAGATAAAGCCGCAAAAAAAGAAAGCGACAAACATCAGTACGGCATAAAATCCTTCAGTGCCTAAGGCTCTAAAATTTACAGCATAAGGATAAAAGAAAATAACTTCCACATCGAACAACACAAAAAGAATAGCTACCAGAAAATATTTGATTGCCATTGGCTGTCGGGCATTTCCAACTGATGGAATTCCTGACTCAAAATTGATGAGTTTATCACCTGTAGCCCGCTTAGGACCCAGTAAATGAGTAGCCGCCAGCATGAAAATAACAAAGCCGATAGCAACCACAAGCTGCAAAAACACTGGCAAATAATCTATGGGTGTGCCATGTGCTGCTTGAAATAGAAGTGCATTCATAAAAATTACGCGAGGTATTTTTTTAGCGACACAAAGGTAAGTCTATGTAGGTAATTAACAAGGTGAGGATTGCAAAGAATACACATGATTTTAGTCAAGTTTTCAAAACTCATTAAAGCAGGTTAAAAGACATTTAGTTTTACTATTTCCAGGTAAAATGAGCAAAAAGCTTAAATTATTTAGCACATAGAAATTCGAACTACCTTTGCCGCCGCAAAATTTTAGTGTGAGCCTACTCGACAGTTTTTTGAGCAAAAGAAAGAGAAGCCCGGCGGGCGAAATGGCTTTCACTGACCATATTGAAGAACTACGGTGGCATTTAATCCGCGCCATAGGTGTCATTGCCATTGCCGCAGTGGTGGTATTTTTTAATATTGAGTGGATATTTACGAAGATTATTTTAGGCCCTGCTCGTGCTGATTTTGTGTCTTATGGATGGTTATGCAATTTGGGCAAAAGCATGGGCGTATCTGCCTTGTGTCTGGGCGATATGCAGCTCATGTTTCAAAACACAGAATTGAGCGGTCAGTTTATGATGAGTTTTTCATCATCTTTAATGATAGGCTTCATCATTGCCTTTCCTTATGTTTTTTGGGAATTATGGCGTTTTGTTCGTCCAGCTTTAAGCGAAAAGGAATTGAAATATGCGCAAGGAATAGTGTTTTGGAGCTCGCTACTTTTCTTTACGGGCGTGGCTTTTGCTTATTTTGTGATAGCACCATTTACCATCAACTTTTTTGCTAATTATCAATTAAGTCCACAGTTTAAAAACATTATAACTATTGCCAATTACTACGATACCATGAGTGATTTAATATTAGGCATGGGTTTAGTATTTGAATTACCGGTATTGGTGTTTTTTTTATCTCGAATCGGATTACTTTCTCCCAATTTGATGCGAAATAAAAGACGTTACGCCTTTATTATTATTTTAGTCGTAGCTGCCGTCATTACACCGCCAGACTGGCTTTCAATATGGATAGTTACCATTCCGCTTGTGCTATTGTATGAAGCTGGAATTATCATTTCGGAAAGGGCAGCCAAAGAAAGAAAACGTAAGGAACTTCAAAATCAATAAACTATGATACAGTCATTTAATCATTCACTTCCGGTTGCTATTGGTGCAGATCATGCCGGTTTCGAATATAAGGAAGAAATAAAAAAAGTGCTTGAAAGCCAAGGCTGGCAAGTGGTTGACAAAGGAACTTACGGTAGTGAAAGTGTAGATTATCCCGATTTTGCTCATCCCGTTGCAGCAGCAGTAAGTGAAGGGACAGCCGCTTGGGGAATTCTGATTTGCGGTAGTGGAAATGGCGTTTGTATAACAGCAAATAAACATCAAGATATCCGTGCCGCTCTTTGCTGGACAGAAGAATTAGCTCAGTTGGCTCGACAACATAATAATGCCAATGTGTTGTGCCTTCCGGCTAGATTTATAAGCATTGAAGTGGCTAATAAAATGGTGAAAGCCTTTGCCGGTACAGATTTCGAAGGAGGAAGGCACGAAAGAAGGGTAGAAAAAATACCTACCTGCTAAAATCTGGAATTAGTTTTTTCCAAAAATAAATACGAAAGGCTCCTTTGCCCGCTCTCTGATTGCCTGATAAACTATTTTGGGCTTGGTGAGTATTTTGTATCGTTGTAAATCTATAATTTCCAACTGAAAGGTATAGAGTCTTTGCTGCTTTACATGCTGTAGAAATGCTGCTAAAAAAACACCTTCAAATACATCGGTAGCTAAGATATTATCCTCCCATTGTAGCCAAACCTTGTTATCTTTTTTCCACATAATCTTTCCTTTTATCTATATTTTTTGGGTGCACGATATACTTTGTTGATATCACTACCACAACCACACCCTTTAGCACTGCTGCAACTTTGTGCTATCAACAATGCCGAACTTGCCAATAAAAATATTCCCAACATTCTCGATGCCAATGAACCCTTCATAAACTTCTACATTTGCGTAGTCGTAAAAGTAAATAATCCTGCGTACTAACGAACTAAAACGCATTTTAGTTGCACCCCTTGATTGGGGGTTAGGACACACTACTCGATGTGTTCCGCTTATTCGCTTTTTGATTGAAAGTGGCTGCCAGCCCGTATTTGCAGGTAATGAATGGCAACGCAACTATATCAAGGAAAGCATTGGGGGTATAGAAACTATCCATCTTGACGGCTACCAAGTTCGTTATGCTGCTCATCCCTTTATGCTTTTGCCTGCATTGTTGAAACAAGTGCCTTCAATGATTCAAAAGGTAAATGATGAACACCAATGGCTCCAAAAAATTGTATTAGAAAAGAGAATTGATGGCGTATTATCTGATAATCGGTATGGTTTACATCACGCACAAGTTCCATCCATAATCATGACACATCAGCTACAAATTAAAACTGGATTGGGAAGCATTTCGGATTCGCTATTACAAAGATTTCATTACCGTTTTATTAATCGTTTTTCTGCCTGTTGGGTTGTAGATGAACCTTCTGATAGCAATCTCAGTGGCGACTTAGCACATCCGTCTTCATTACCTTTACGAACGGACTATATCGGATTGCTATCGCAATTTGAACCACAAAGTCAGATACTTGGAAAGCATTTACTGGTCTTGCTTTCGGGTCCCGAACCCCAACGTTCTATTTTGTCTGAGCTACTTTGGAAGGAGGTTTTACAAATTCAACAACCTGTTGTGTTTGTTGAAGGCCGTAATATAGCCTCTGCACCACTTAAAATTCCTTCACACATAACGTATAGAAAGCTGTTAACTCGGTCAGAATTGCTTCCCTATTTCAACGAGGCAAGTTTGGTTATTTGCAGAAGCGGTTATTCTACTTTGATGGATTTGGTTGCTTTAAAAAAGCCTGCAATTGTGATACCTACTCCAGGACAAACAGAACAGCTATATTTAGCTCGATACCTGCATCAAAAACGTGTATTTTTTCAGGTTTCTCAAAATGAAATAGATCTGAAACAACAACTGGTGGCTGCAAGGAATTTTCCATTTTTACAGACTGATTTCAAGGATTCTTTTCATCGTCATCGTTTCGTATTATCTCAATGGATTTCTACCATAAATTAAAATACGCTTGAACAAAAAACTGACTGCACATCTTGCCCTTTTAGGTGCTAATCTCTTTTATGGCGCGGGTTTTACGGTTGCCAAATCTGTTATGCCAAGGCTGATAGAGCCTTTGGGTTTTATTTTTATTCGGATCAGTATAGTAACTATTTTGTTTTGGTTTAGTATAATAGGTGGAAAAAAATTTCATTCAAAAATTGATCGAAAGGATTGGAAAGTATTGATACTTGGCGGACTATTTGGCGTTGCGCTAAACCAAATGCTTTTTTTTGCCGGGTTGAATCTAACCTTTCCGATTCATGCTTCACTCATTATGATGAGTACTCCATTGTTGATCACGATTATTTCGCTTTTTGTTTTAAAAGAACGACTTAGTTTTCAAAAAGGATTTGGACTATTATTGGGAATTAGCGGAGCCTTATTATTGATGAGTGCAGGAAAAGAATTAACCTTGACTGGAAACTCGGCAATGGGAGACTTATTAGTATTGCTGAATGCCGCATCCTACGCCATTTATCTTGTCATGATTAAGCCATTAATGGTTCGTTATCGTCCGATTATAGTCATTAGATGGGTGTTTTTATTTGGACTTCTTTTCTCATTACCTTTTGGCTTACCACAATTTTTATCTATCGAATGGAGTAGATTTACCTTGATAGATTTCTCGGCGGTTGCATTTATAGTAATTTTTGTAACGTTCTTTACCTATTTGTGGAATATTTTTGCGCTACAACAGCTGAGTCCCGCAACAGCCGGAGCTTACATTTATTTGCAGCCAATCTTTGCAGCCATTATTTCTATGCTTTTTTTGGGAGAATCATTGACATTTATCAAGATTATTGCTAGCGTTTTGATATTTACGGGCGTATTTTTTGTGAACTTTGGAATCGGAAAACGCAAATCAGAGAATAATGGAAAATGATTACAAATTTGAAGCACCCGGTCAATTACAAATATTGGGTAAAGACATTTTTACAGACGAATTGCGTTATCACAAAAAACGAGTACTGGTTAGCAAAGAATTTAGGTTTGATGCTGCCCATCATTTACATGGTTATGTAGGTCAATGTAATCATTTACATGGTCATACCTATCGTGTTGTATTTGGCATTTCTGGTTTGACAGACGATGTTGGTATTGTTATTGATTTTAACGACATAAAATACATTTGGAAGCAACATTTGGAACCTCTTCTCGATCATCGTTATCTGAACACATCCTTGCCTAAAATGAATACCACCGCAGAAAATATGGTAGTGTGGCTGTATGAACAGATAAACAAACACCTTGCTGCCATTGATCGTGACTTGCGTATTGAATTTGTTCGATTGTATGAAACGCCAAGTAGCTTTGCAGAAGTGCGTCGTGATTGGATGGGAGATTGAAAAGAGCAACCCTTACTTAACTCGGAGATTGACTTTAAAAATGATACCGAAATAGAATTGTTTTTCAACGGGCTTTATCGGCAAGGCTTTAACGATAGAGATCCATACATAAGTTGTCAACAAACAGTTCGATCTTACCTATGTTCCAGATGTTTAGTTTGATAACATCGCCTTGTTGAATCTGCTTAGGTAGGCGTATAAAATAATATACCGGTGCCCATTTGTTTGTTTCTACATGGTGAACAGTTATGTCATTTATGTGTCCACAACTACTATCAGCTAACCCGATTTTAGTATCAATTTTGCAGGGTTCCCATTTGATGTTATTCCCATTATGTTCAATAGTAAAAACCATTTGATGTTGGCGATAATGATCAACAAAGTAGGGAATCATAAAATTGCCACCACAACGGATCCATTTCGCATCTTGAAAGATAGTTGTATCATAAATGATAGAAACTGCATCTGGTAAAAATTCTTCTGAAACCATGTGATATACATAATGCCCCGGTTGGGATTTTATATAATGGTCGGACAGCGAATCTTTGTTAGGGAAGCAGACTAAATTTTTAATCTTTTTGATTGATAGAAGATCTGGTTGTTTTTCATTGTTATCAAGCACTACCAAATCATTGTAGTTGATATGGCTCTTAAAAAGAATTTGCCAATTATATCTCATGCTCGACTCCTCACTAAAAAGTAATCCATTTGCCTGTTGTGCACTGTATGAAAAGTTTGCAGCTACAAAAAACAAACAAAGTACGGATATGGAAAATTTAAGAACCAAAGACTTTTTAGTAAGCGTCATAAGGCAAGCAGCTAAGGGAATACTCAATAGTGGATATATATCAATCATAGGGCGTGAGCCAAATCCATTTATATAATTATAGCAATACCAACAGTAGGTAATATAAATATAAAGAGGCACCAAAAGCCATAGAACAAATACCCAAGATTTTATCTTCTTAAATATAAACATACCCAAGATTGTAAAAATCATGATGGGCGAATAAAACAGCCATCCGTTAGATGCCGTAAATAATCCTTCTATAATCTTTGGGTGTAGCCAGTCAAAACTTTGATTGCCATAACTGTAAAAAAGATAAGAGCCAGACAAAACTTTCCAATAAAACATTTGTGGTATGATTGGTACAATGAAGCATAGAATAAATAAGAGTAGGTTTTTCCAGTTTGCTATTATAAATTTAAACCGATGAACCATTGTTTGGCTATTATAAACCTGATAAAATAAGGGTATAAGCAAGCAAAGAATGTCCGTAGGTCGAATTAGTGTTATCAACCCACAAGTAAACCCTAACATAACAAACGATACTGTGCTGGGTTTTTTAAATAATCTGATGCTAAGCCATATAACAACTGCCCAAAGGAAAAATAAGGGTACATGAGACATGCCTGCCTGATATAAGGTAAACCATAGTAAGTTCGTAGCCAAAAGTATTAGCACGGTAACTAATAATGAAGGTAATTCATCAAAATATTCTCTAAGAATTCGATATACCAAAAGCAACCCTAAAAACGCATATACAATAGTTGACAGTTTGACCATATTGCTATAGCTGGAAGTATATCCGTTTGCATTTTTGTTTTTTAGCTTTTCATATCCATGAGCCAATAAGAAAAAGGGGGATTCCATTAATGCAATCCCATAAGTATATTGGTTCAGCTTGTATCCAATAGGTGATACAAACCCGGACTGTTTCAAATTCCTAAAACTCGACTTTGTATTTTCAGGAAAGTCATCAGAAATGGGTGTTTCCTCTACAGTTTTTAGGTTGTGATAAATGATGGTAGAAGGCAAATACATATAATATCCAAGCGTATCGCCATGAAATATCTCTGATTTTTTTCCTACAAAAAACCAAAAAACACTTATTAGTATTATCGTCAAAACGATAATAACCCTCTTGCTGAATTTTTCTGTCATGATTGATGAATCTCTTTTTAGGATGTTCTAAAACACAATAAGCAAATATTAGTTGGCACAACTTCTAATATCTTCAAAGGCTTGTTCAAATCTATAGATTGGAATTGGAGCTACCAACCGAACCCAACTCCTAAACAAATTAATCAAACAAATCATTTTAAAATCACGAATATAAAAGTGATCATAATGAGTTTGGGTGTTGGTTTTAATAACAGGGTTTTGATATGGATGCGTTAACGATGAGTGTGGATGAAAATTGATTTATTTTGTCTTAAATAGCTCAATAGTATAGTCAAGTAATTTTTCATTTCCAAACTTACCGTGACCTGGAACGACAACTTTTACGTGTGGATATTCCTTTTTTACCTTTTCTACGGTAGCCGACCAATCGTTCACATTGGCATCATGTAAATATCCTTTGCTGGCATTCATTTCTTTTATCAAACACCCTCCGAACAGTACATTTTCATTTGGAAAATACCCAACGATATTATCTTTTGTATGACCTTCTCCAAAGTACTGAGCGATTATTTTTTGGTTGCCAACTTTTAAAATCAGAGAATCTTTAAAGCCAGTTTCAGGTACTACAAAATTACTTTCCTTCGCAAATTCAATAGTCTTGAAATAGGAATATGATGGAATGCCCTTATCTTGAAAGGCTTTTAGACCACCTAAACAATCTGGGTGAAAATGTGTTGGTATGACTGCTATAATCTTGCAATGAAGAGAATTTTCAACCCAATGGATTAGTTCTTCAGCACTTTTATCATCCGCTGGAGTGTCAAAAATAATTACCTCCTTATTGTCCCGAACCATAAGCCCATTCCCCGGAACGATTCCATAATCCTTAGTGTGTAGAAAAGAAGTATGTTCAAATGTGTTTTTTGTTACTTGAGTAACTATCAAATCTTCTGTTTTATATAAAACATTTGATATGTTATTTGTTTTTTTAAAAGTACTACAACTCATAAACAATAATGTCAACAATAATACTGAGACAACAGAGTTGATTTTCATTTTGTTATTTTTGGCTATTTTACTTAATTTTTAAAAACCATTTTTAATTAAGCAGCTAAGGTACTAAGGAAGGATCAAAATAACGTTTCCTTGTTTGAGAGGCTAACTAAAATTCTTCAAAATTTTTAGAACCTATCTATTTTACTGTGAAAAAGTTGGTGTAGAATAGGCAATTTTCAAAGAGTATCAAATTAGGCTAAATTCTGGAATTAATTTATTTAGCTACCTATTTTTAAGTAGTGCTTGTTTTTGATGCTAAGAGTCATTTGTGCAATCCAATTATCTTGTTGTAATTTGTTTTTTGGCAATGGGTGATAGTATCCAAATGGATTACTTTCATGTGAAAGTCCAAATATTTGAGTACTTCCACTTGTTATTTTACCAATTTTATTTAAAGCAGCTTTTGCTAAGGTGTTGAGTTTTGAATTGACACCCCATGCTAAAATAAATTTTGATTCAACATTTAGATAATTTAATAAATAGTATTCATTAATGTCTTGAAAAATAGAATGATTCACATTTGTTAATTTTTCAGTCAAAAGTTTATAAAAATCATTTGAATTTGCACTTCTTACATCTGAAAGGTTTATGACTTTAGCATAATTGAAGTTACAGATTTCCATAACTTTCATTATTTGAATTTGAGTTGGATCGGGATGTGCTGTAACAAATTTGTTTAAGAATTTAGAGTTAGTTCCCTCATCCAAATCTTTTGGTTTTGACGAACCGGGATTCATCATTATAATACTTAAATCATTATTGATACCTGAAAAACTTTTTCGTTTAATCTCTAAATATCTTCTAAATTTTAAAACGCCTTTATTGTAAAAATATGCAGATACATCAAAATCATCTGTGTTCATTTAAAGTATGTTTTGTTTAAGATAGATCATTTATGTTTTGTGATCAAGTTGAATTGAAAATAAACACAATTCAACTATTTAGTCTTCTAATGACTGACAAGAATATGAAACAATTCACTTTAGAATACTTGGCTTTCCATTATCTATGCGTATGTTTTTACAAAGTAAAAAAAGCCGCTTTAGAAAAAGCAGCTTTCAGTATGAATATAATAATAAGATGTTATGATGCTTTTGCTTGTGCAAATTCAACGTTGATAAGCATTTTTACTTCATCGCCCACAACGGCTCCGCCGGCTTCGGTGACATTGTTCCATTTTAACCCAAATTCTTTTCTGTTGATTTTTCCAGAAGCCTTGAAGCCTGCCTTAATATTGCCCCAAGGATCTTTTACGGTACCACCATATACAACAGCAAATCTTACTTTTTTGGTGATGTCACGAACGGTTAAATTTCCTTCCATAACATAAGCATTCCCTTTTACTTTTTTAAATGAGGTACTTGAAAACTTCATTTGTGGAAACTTTTCCGCATTGAAGAAATCTTCTCCTTTCAAATGGGCATCGCGTTTTGTTTCATCTGTGTTTATGCTGTTGACATCTACTGAAAATTCTACTTTGGCATTATTAAAATCTGGGGTAGTGCTGGCAATTGACCCGTTAAATACTTTAAATGATCCTTCTACTTCGGAAATAACCAAATGCTTCACCGTGAATTTTACACCAGAATGAGATTTGTCTAAGTTCCAATTAGTGGTTTGTGCTTGAGTAATACTTGCTGTGGCTAATGCACCGATAAGCAATAATTTCTTCATTGATTCAATATTTTTTTGTGATTTCGATGCAAATGTATGTACATACATCCATTTTGCCTATTAGATTTGATTATGAGGGTATTAAATAACTTTTCTTTAAAAGAAAAATTAAAATAGATCATCAAAATGAACCGAAATTCAAACAACTCAGTATAACTGGCGTCCTAAAATAATTGATCAATAGCATTTGCTAACAAACGATCTTTTTCTGTTACAATATTGCCGGCATCATGTGTGTTTAGCCATATTTCTACGGTATTCCAAACATTTGTCCAACGCGGATGGTGCTGATGCTGTTCTGCCAACAAGGCAACACGAGCCATAAAGCCAAATGCTTCTGAAAAGTCTTTAAAAGTTCTTTTTTGATAGAGTGCATGATCAATTTCTTGCCACATGATGTTTTTCTTTAGAAGCAATTTACAAAAAATTGAAGCAGAAAAATTCTTTGTGAGATAATGAGTTTGTAAAAATTTATGGGTACATACTGTATCTTCGCCCCACTGCGTTTTAATAAAAAACAATTTCAGAAAATGCGCTTTAAGATTGTTTGTTTGCTCGCTTTGCTCAGTCTTCATTACATGGCGGGTGCTCAAAGGCGCATTATCAACATGCCGGAACACGATGATAAGCTCTACTATTTCGGAATCACTTTTGGGGCAAATTTTTCTCAATATAGAATTACCTATACACAGTCATTTGTCAGTAGTGATACATTTAAGGCAATTCAGCCCAAATGGAGTCCGGGCTTCAATTTGGGGTTAATGGCAAACTTGCGGATTAATAAATTCATTGACCTTCGGTTTATTCCTTCGCTCAGTTTTGCTGACAAACGATTAGTAATGACCATGTCGCCCAACGATAGCACATCGAGCCGTAGCATTGAGTCTATTTATTTGCACCTTCCATTGCAGGTAAAGTTTAAAAGCGATCGCATACGCAATTTTCGTTTTTACGGTATGTTGGGCGGTAAGTTTGATTATGATTTAGCTGCCAATGCACGTTCGCGCCGTTCTGATGAATGGATGAAAGTGAAACCTATTGATCTTGGCTATGAAATTGGAGTTGGTTTTGAGTTCTACTATCCTAATTTCATTTTTTCTCCTGAAATAAAATTAAGTCAAGGATTGGGTAATCAAATTTATCATGACAAAAACATCCCACTTACCAACGCTATTGACGAACTACATACACGCATGATTGTGATCTCTATTCACTTAGAGGGTTAAAACAAAATCTAAAGTATGTTTTCATAGCCTCGTTTGAATTTTTATTAACCATAAAAAAAACGCTACCATAAAGAAAAGGAGCGTTTTGGCTGTCAAAATACAGTAAGTCTGAGTTTTGTTATCGGCTTAGGTGCATACTTCGTTCTTTGTATAAAGTTCTAAACCAAGGATCGCGAAGGTTTTTGATGAAGCGAATGGCTTCTCCGGTACTTTTCATCTCAGGGCCTAATTCTTTATTGACGTTCGGAAATTTATTAAAAGAAAAGACTGGCTCTTTAACTGCAAATCCGTCTAAATTCTGCACCATCTTAAAGTCTTTCAACTTGTTTTCGCCCAGCATTACCTTAGTGGCAATATTTAGATAAGGAACACCATAGGCTTTAGCAATGAATGGGGTAGTACGACTGGCACGAGGGTTAGCTTCTATCACATACACTTTGCCATCTTTAATAGCATATTGGATATTGATCAACCCTTTGATATTTAGAGCAAAAGCTATCTTCCGTGCGGTTTCTACCATTTCATCAACCACTAAAGGTGGCAGATTGAAAACTGGCAAAACGGAATGGCTATCACCGCTATGAATTCCGGCTGGTTCTATATGCTCCATGATTCCCATAATGTGAACATCTTCTCCATCACAAATGGCATCAATTTCTGCTTCTTGGCAACGGTCTAAAAAATGGTCAATCAAAATTTTATTGCCCGGCAAATGTTTCAAAAGGCTCAACACACTTTTTTCTAACTCATCATCATTGATCACAATGCGCATTCTTTGTCCACCTAAAACATAAGAAGGACGCACTAAAACGGGATATCCAACTTTGTTAGCAACTTCAATGGCTTCATCAGTTGTGAAAGCAGTACCATAACGAGGATAGGGAATATCTAATGCTTTGAGTAAATCACTAAAACGACCACGATCTTCGGCAATATCCATGTTGTCGAATGATGTTCCAATAATACGAATACCTTTTTCTTGGAGTCGTTGAGCAAGTTTGAGAGCTGTTTGCCCTCCTAATTGAACAATTACTCCATGTGGTTTTTCATGCTCAATAATTTCCCATAGATGCTCCCAATAAACCGGTTCAAAATATAGTTTATCGGCGATATCAAAATCGGTGGAAACCGTTTCTGGATTGCAATTCACCATGATGGCTTCGTAGCCACATTCTTTTGCAGCTAATAAGCCGTGTGTGCAACAGTAGTCAAATTCAATACCCTGTCCGATACGATTAGGGCCGGAACCAAGCACTACAATTTTTTTCTTGTCCTGTAAGCGGCTTTCATTTTGAAGAATGGCTTCAGTGTTTGCATCTAAAGCCTTTCTTTCAAAAGTGCTATAGAAATAGGGGGTTTTGGCTTCAAATTCGGCACTACAAGTATCCACCATTTTATAAACTCTTGTGATGCCTAACTTTTTACGATGTTCATATACTTCTTCAGCCGAGCAATCGCGCACCTGATCAGCAATTTGGTCATCGCTAAAGCCCATTTCCTTAGCTTCCTGCATTAACTCAATGTCAATATTATCTAAGTGTTTGGCCTGTCGTATTTTGTCTTCAAGGTTTACAATGTCTTGAATTTGATATAAAAACCAACGATCAATTTGGGTTAGTTCTCTCAAAGTTTTTATAGAAACGCCGGCTGAAATAGCTTCTTTGATTCGGAATATTCGATCCCATTGAGGTCGCTTCAATGTTTCCATCAAATCTTCGGGCTTTAAGCGACTGGAGCTGATATGCGAAAGTCCGGTGGCATTGTTTTCGAGGCTTTGACAGGCTTTTTGTAAGGCTTCGGGAAAGGTGCGACCAATGGCCATGACTTCGCCTACTGATTTCATTTGAAAGCCAAGTGTATCATCGGCTCCTTTGAATTTATCAAAATTCCAACGAGGCATTTTTACGATTACATAATCAAGTGCAGGTTCAAAGAAGGCAGAAGTGGTTTGTATGATGGGGTTTTTAAGTTCATCCAATGTATATCCGATAGCTAATTTAGCGGCAATTTTAGCGATTGGATATCCAGTTGCTTTGGATGCTAAGGCAGAAGAACGGCTGACACGCGGATTGATCTCAATAGCAATGATTTCTTCGGTTTCAGGGTTTAGTGCAAACTGTACATTACATCCGCCTGAAAAATTGCCCAGGTCGCGCATCATCATTTGTGCTGTATTGCGCATCAATTGAAATGCGGTATCGCTTAGGGTCATTGCCGGAGCAACAGTGATGCTGTCGCCGGTGTGAATTCCCATTGGATCAAAGTTTTCAACGGTGCAAATGATAACTACATTATCGGCCGCATCTCTAAGCAATTCCAATTCAAATTCTTTCCAACCCATCACGGCTTTTTCTACCAATACTTCGTGAATGGGAGAAGCCGTCAAAGCCCGTTCCAATGCAGGTTCTAACTCTTCTTTTTTAAACACTAATCCACCGCCGGTTCCACCTAAAGTAAAGGATGGACGAAGTACGATGGGTAGTCCGATAAGCTGAGCTGTTTCTTTGCCTTCTAACAAAGAATTAGCTATTCTTGCTTGTGCTACAGGCACACCAAGTTTTAACATCCATTGGCGAAACTGTTCTCGATCTTCTGCCTTGTCTATGGCTTTAATATCCACACCAATCAGTCGCACATGGTGTTGTTCCCATATACCCAATTCATCAACTTCTTTGGCCAGATTTAGTGCGGTTTGCCCGCCCATTGTGGGCAGCACTGCATCAATTTCATTTTCCTCCAAAATTTGTTCAATACTTTCAACCGTGAGTGGTAAAAGATATACCCGATCTGCAACTATTGGGTCAGTCATAATAGTTGCAGGGTTGGAGTTGATCAGAATTACTTTTACTCCTTCTTCTCGTAAGCTTCTGGCAGCTTGAGATCCGGAATAGTCAAATTCGCAAGCCTGACCAATAATAATAGGACCGGACCCAATAATGAGTACCGTTTTAATGGAATTGTCGCGCGGCATGTGGAAAACAAAATGATTTGTTAGCAAAAACGAAGAACGAGTATCCTTCGTGATACGCTGAGCAAGTGTGATGCAGCAGGTGCTGTGTACAGGCTCAACGCCTGAGGCGCGAAGGTAGCAGAAATAAGCTTTTTCTGAGGAGTTTTTTTGTTTTTTTACACATTTTCAACTCAATTTTATCTTTCCCGATCATTTGTTAGATAAAATACATCTTGTTCATAGAAAAATTATAAAAAAACAGAACCAATTCCAACCTTTTTTGTCAACTTTGCCCAACCTTTAAAAAAAGTAGCCCCCGATTAAGATATATTATGGGATTGTTTAGCTTTCTGACGCAGGAGATAGCCATAGATCTTGGCACCGCTAACACGTTGATTATTCACAATGATCAAGTAGTAGTTGATGAACCATCTATTGTAGCCATAGATCGTATTTCCAACAAGATAGTGGCCGTTGGAAAAAAGGCCATGATGATGCATGAAAAAACACACGAAAATCTGAAAACGATTCGTCCATTGAAAGATGGTGTGATTGCAGACTTTAATGCAGCAGAGGGGATGTTGCGCGAAATGATTAAATTGGTTTATCCTAAAAAACCGCTGTTTCCGCCCAGTTGGAAAATGGTGATCTGTATTCCGTCATCCATCACCGAAGTGGAAAAGCGTGCAGTACGCGATAGTGCAGAGCAGGCAGGAGCCAAAGAGGTATATATGATTCACGAGCCTATGGCTGCCGCTTTAGGTATTGGAATAGACGTTGAAGAGCCAACTGGTAATATGATTATTGATATTGGCGGTGGCACAACGGGTATTTCTGTAATTGCTTTATCGGGCATTGTATGCGATCAATCAGTGCGAATTGCCGGAGATGAGTTTACGGCTGATATCATGGAGGCAATGCGTCGTTATCATAGCTTGATGATAGGTGAACGCACCGCTGAGCAAATAAAAATTCATGTTGGTTCAGCTTTGAAAGATTTAGATGATGCGCCGGATGATATTCCTGTAAATGGACGCGATTTAGTAACCGGTATCCCAAAGCAAATCATGGTGGCTTATCAAGAAGTAGCAGAAGCGTTGGATAAATCTATTTTCAAAATAGAAGAAGCTATTCTGAAAGCATTAGAAAGTACTCCACCGGAATTGGCTGCCGATATTTATCGTCGCGGGCTTTATTTAACCGGTGGTGGTGCCTTACTTCGCGGATTAGATAAGCGCATTTCCCACAAAATAAAGTTGCCAGTTCATGTAGCTGAAGACCCGCTTCGTGCTGTTGTTCGCGGTACCGGCATGGCTTTGAAAAACATTTCAAAAATGCAACCATATTTGATGAAATAATTAAAGTCAACTTAGAACAAGCTTTAAGTCGGTAATCGTATTTGATGGATGATTTTATTGTGATAAGTAGATTTATTTTTCAGGTAATGAGCAAAAATCAGATGTAAACCGTTGCGCAATTTCATTTTATTTGTTCGCCGATTTTTTAACCTGATTCTCTTTCTAACGTTGGAGATAGTATGCTTTGTATTGATTGCTCAAACCAATACTTTACAAGGAAACGAAGTGCTTAGTTCTGCCAATACAATTGCCGGCATTGTCTATCAAAAGCGTGAAGATGTTGTCTATTATTTTGGACTAAAGCGAATGAATGACAGTCTGATCAATGAGAATATCCGATTAAGAATTGCATTAGCTCAAACGCAAGGAGTAGATACGTTAAAAGATAGTTCTGTTAGCAGAAAAGTAGTGTTAGACAATGATACTACTCACGTTGTTCGGTTTGCAAATTATGTATATCGAAATGCGCGTGTGGTCAATAATTCTGTAACTTCTGAAAATAATTATATCACCATCAATCGTGGGGCTAATCAAGGAATAAAGCGGCACATGGCGGTGATTTCCAGCACGGGTGTTGTGGGTGAAGTGATCAATGTATCAAACAATTTTGCCAGCATACTTTCTGTACTTAACGTAAAACGCAAGCTGAGCGCGCGTTTGAAAGATGGAACGATGGGCTCAGTGATGTGGGATGATGGTAAACCAGATGTGCTTATTTTAGAAGATATTCCTAAGGAGATGAAAGTTTATAGGGGTGATAGTGTGTTTACAACCAGCTATTCTTTTTTCCCGCCTGGCATTTTAATTGGCACTGTAGATAGAATGCGTGTCAATAAAAAGAACAATATTCAAGTCCTTTATTTAAAAAGCGCAACCAACTTCCGCAATCTACAATATGTTTATGTGATAGAAAACACGTTGTTGGATGAACGGAGAGAACTTCAAGACTCAACTAAAAAGGCAAAATGAGCGACTATTTAAAAAACTTTTTGCGCTTTTGCATCATTATCTTAATACAGGTTTTGGTGTTGAATAAAATTACACTACGCTGGTGGTCACAACCCGCCGGTTTCCCTGTTTTTATACCCTATATCTATCCTTTGTTTATTCTATTGTTACCGTTTGAAACTCCGGTATGGCTCTTATTGCTTTGTGGATTTGCAACCGGACTTACTATGGACATGTTTATGAACACGGCAGGTATTCATGCTTGTGCAACCGTGTTAATTGCCTATTTGCGAACCAACGTCCTGAACGCTTTATTGCCAAAGCATTTATCTGAATATCCGAATCAATCGCCCGGTGTAAAAAATATGGGTTGGGTACCTTTTTTAACCTATTGTGCCTTTTTAATTCTTATCCATCATACCATTTTCTTTACTGTTGAGCTTTGGAACTTTTCTAACATTGGCTATTTGTTCTTGAAAATTATAGCTTCCACAGCTACTTCTTTACTTTTCATCTTAGCCTATTTGCTTCTTTTTACCAAACAAACAGCTTTGAAAAGCTAAGTGTAAAAACAGGCAAATTCGTCTTTATTCTTTTCAGGGAACTCATAAACACAAGATGTGTTAGTATAAGCAATACGATCAAAGATTGCAATAAAAAAACAAGAATATTTAAAATATTTGACTTTAAATTACCTTGATAATTTTTCCTTGCCTCATTTATTAGGACAATAATATTCAGAAAGATGGATTAGAATTCAAAGTTTGATAAAATCAAAATGCTAAGCTGAAATGTAAAATAGTTAATACATAAAACACATTTGTTTGCAGTGCTTGCAATATTTATTTTTTAAAGACCAACGTTATCAAAAACAACATGGAGCTTTAGCAAACAGGACATTATGTGATATAGCTTAGTAGAGAGTATTGCAAGCACATTTTTATGTTATTTAATGGAATGTAATCGTTGTGTTTTATAGCGGAGGAGTTGACCTTTTGTTCAAAGATATTTTGATCAAACGACTTTATATTAATAAGCATTGAGAATGATTATCTGAACGAGAAGATGGACATTGAAAAACGAATTAAAAAGCAACAACTTCCATTTTGTAGAATTTAATCGTAAGTAGTGAATCTGAAAAGTGTTTAAGCCACTGAGACTTCGGCAACTTTAGTCCAAAAACTTCGGAAGCTTAGGAGACAAAAATTGTGACGGATTATGGATAAGTAGCGCATGTAAATTGCATGTCTATTGCTAAAAGTATATTCACTAAATGAGTCAACCTTTAGCATATTATGACATGTATTTTTACCTAAAAAACTATCGGGTTTACGCATCTTGCATAAACCCGAATCATAATTAGTCTATTCTTATTTGTTACCGTTTTTTGGTCAATGCTAATTCTAAAACTTCATTCATTTCATTGACATAATGAAAACGCACACCTTTGATATAGTCGGGATTGATGTCTTCAACGTCTTTTTCGTTTTGAGAACAAAGAATGATGTCTTTAATGCCTGCGCGTTTTGCGGCTAGTACTTTTTCTTTGATGCCACCAACGGGTAAGACTTGACCACGCAATGTAATTTCACCGGTCATAGCCAAATAAGGCTTTACCTTTCGACCGGAAAAAACGGAAGCCAACGCGGTTAGCATGGTTATTCCGGCACTTGGACCATCTTTAGGAACAGCTCCTTCCGGCACATGAATATGAACATTATTTTCTTCAAAGCAAGCTGTTGGAATATCTAATTGATCGGCATTTGCTTTCAGGTAAGACAAAGCTGTGCTGGCACTTTCTTTCATCACATTGCCTAAGTTTCCAGTGAGAGTGAAGCCTCCTTTTCCTTTTGATAAATTACTTTCAATAAAAAGAATATCACCACCTACATAAGTCCAAGCAAGCCCTACAGCAACACCGGCTGGATGCCCTTTGGTATAAATTTCATTGTTAAACTTGGGCTTACCTAAAATTTTTTCAATTTGGTCGGGAGAAATTTGTGCAGCAATAGGCTCATCCATGGCTACTTGTTTGGCTACCGAGCGCATAACTGCTGCTAATAGTCTATCCAACTCCCGAACTCCTGATTCGCGGGTATATTCTTGAACCAGTTTTGCAATTGTTTTATCGGCAATGCGCATGGAAGTCTTCTTTAAGCCATGCAATTCTTTTTGCTTAGGGATCAAGTGTCGTTTAGCAATTTCAGTTTTTTCTTCTACTGAATAGCCGGTCAGTTGAATGATTTCGAGCCTATCCCGCAAGGCAGGTTGAATGTCGCTCAAGTTGTTGGCTGTGGCAATAAAGAGCACATGTGATAAATCAAATTCAAGTTCCAGATAATTGTCGTAAAAAGAATTGTTTTGTTCCGGATCCAAAATTTCAAGCATAGCAGAACTTGGGTCGCCACGAAAATCACTCCCCATTTTATCTATTTCATCGAGAATAAATACCGGATTAGCAGATTTTACTTTACGCAAAGACTGAATGATTCGTCCGGGCATTGCGCCTATATAGGTTTTGCGATGTCCGCGCAATTCGCTTTCATCGTGCAATCCGCCCAAGCTCAACCGTACATATTTTCTGTTGATGGCATTGGCAATGCTGCGTCCTAAGGATGTTTTCCCGATGCCGGGGGGGCCTACAAAGCACAAAATTGGCGACTTCATATCACCTTTTAATTTCAGTACAGCAAGATATTCCAGAATGCGGTCTTTGATTTTGTGCATTCCATAATGATCATCATCTAACACCTTTTGTGCTAATTTCAAATCATATTTATCTTCTGTGTAGTTTCCCCAAGGCAAGTCAAGAATCAGGTCGAGGTGATTGTAGATTACAGAATAGTCGGGGGTGCTGGGGTGCATCCGTTCTAATTTTTGAATGTTTTTGTTAAACAATTCTCTTGCTGTATCTGTAAGTTTTATTTCTTCAGCACGTTTTTGAAGATCGCGAAGCTCTCTTTCATTCGGATCGCCACCCAATTCTTCCCGAATACTTTTTAATTGTTGTTGAAGAAAATATTCTCGTTGTTGCTTATCAATTTCACCACGGGTTTTTGCTGTTATTTCATTTTTCAATTCTGCCATTTGCAATTCGCCTTCCAGCATTGTAAATAGCTTTTCTGCCCGTTTTTTTATATCGTTTTCCTCAAGTAAGGCTTGTTTTTCTGTCAGTTTTGCGTTGATATTAGATGCCACAAAGTGCATTAAGAAAGAGCGATGTTCAATGTTTCTGAGCATCATCATCATTTCATTGGCAACGCCTAATCCAAGCTGTGCAATTCTTTCTGCATGGTCTTTAATGGAAGACATCAGTGCATCAAAAGCGGTGTCTTCAACCGGAAAATGATCTTCAAGATATTGTACACGAGCAGTCATAAAAGGTTCTGTCTGCTCAACTTGTTCAACCCGAAAGCGCATTCTGCCCATAATAAAAACAGTTATGTTCCCATCCGGCATTTTCAAATGCTTTACCACTTTGGCAACTGTTCCTATTTGATAAATTTCATCTGCTGATGGATCTTCATTATTACCATCTTTTTGCGCTAAAACACCTATCCATTTATTGCCTTTTTGCGCTTCTAAAACGGCTTTAACCGATTTTTCTCTTGCTACGGTAATAGGCAAAACCACATTAGGAAATAAAACCGTATTGCGGAGTATGACCAAAGGAAGAGTTGTAGGAAGATTACCTTTTTCTTCATCATTTAATTCTTCTTCACCAAGGGGAACAATTGGCATGAATTCCATTTCTTGCTCGGACTGTCCAATTAGCATATCAATAGTTGACTTCATTATGTGTTGACTGACAAAACTGCTTTGTCAAGTAGATTTTTGATGGATAAAGGTAGTGTCAATATTAATGCCAAGGCAAGAAGTCTGCAATTTTTGCAGCTAACAAAGTATCTTATCTTCACATCGCCAATTATGAACTATGCGCACCATTCGTATTTTCAGTGCATGGGCACTGCTTTTAATATTGCCACTTTTTTCTACTGCAAAATCTACTATTGATACAGTGAGTAATTTTATTGTACAAACTACCGTTCCACGTCGGTTAACGGTTGGCAATGGATTTGACCTTTTTATGTTGTCCACTTCGGTCAATACTAAAGCCGATGGCACTCAACATCTTACCACGCCACGCTTTACAGCAGTTGTCAATTTGGGGATTTCTATTCATTACGACCTTTCTAAAAATATTGGATTAATCAGTGGTATTGGGCTTAGAAATATGGGCTATGTGGAAGAAGAAAATGGTTATAGTGTAAAACGAAGAGTGTATGCTTTGGGCATTCCGCTCGGCATCAAAATTGGTGACTTACGCAATCGTAACTTTCTGTTTTTAGGCGGGGGTGCCGATTTTCCGTTTCATTATAGAGAAAAGCGGTTTGCAAAAAGAAATGAAAAATCAAGCATTAGTGAATGGATGGGCGATGAAACACCTCGTGTACTTCCCTTTGTTTTTGCAGGCTATTCTTTTGACCCGGGCATAACCTTAAAGGTTCAATATTATCCGGGTAATTTTTTAAACGATCAGTTTATGGATGCTCACAACAATTTTTCAGGTCAAAAAGTGCATCTTTTGTTGCTGAGCATAGGTTTAGATATTCGTTACAATCAATACAAAATTCAAGAACGGCAATATCGAGAGTTGAAACAATCTACTTCCAATAAAGCACTTTAGATATTTACTTCTCCTTTAAAAACGAAAGCTGATGGACCTATTAACCACACTTTGTTTGCCATCTGATGGATAGTTTTTTCAAACTGCACTCGTAATGTTCCGCCTTGTGTATGCACCTGAATAGAAAAGGAGCCTTGTTGGTTTTCTACCGAAGCAATGGCTGCCGCAGTAACACCTGTGCCACAACTGAGGGTTTCGTCTTCCACGCCGCGTTCATACGTTCGAATATGCAGCCCATCTGACCGTAAGCTCACAAAATTTACATTGATGCCATCAGGTAAATATTGAGTTCTGTTTCGGATTTTACGACCTTCTCTCACAACATCTACTTTTTCTACATCATCAACCCACAATACATAGTGTGGCGATCCGGTTTGTAGAATTTTAGCATCTTCATCTGCCCCTATACCTTTCACATCTATCATTTGCAACCGTACTATACCTTTTGTATCAATTTCTGCTTGGTGCATTCCATCCACTGCTTCAAATGTTGTGTGATGCTCAATGACTCCCAGTTGATGTGCAAAGGCAACAATACATCGTCCGCCATTTCCACACATAGTACTTTCGTTGCCATCAGAATTATAGTAAACCATCTTGAAATCTGCTTGGGTATTGGATTCCAACAGCATCAATCCATCTGCTCCGATACCAAATCGTCTGTGACAAAGGGCTGCAATCTGTACTCGTGTAAGTTGTATGTGTGCAGTTCGATTATCTATTAAAATGAAGTCGTTGCCGGTACCTTGGTATTTATAAAATTGAAGTAGCATTGTAAATCGTTTATCTATTCCCCATGAATTGTTCTGCACGAGAGCTATTGGCATCACCGCTGCTTCCGTTCAAATAGAGTTGTAAGCGCCAATTTTTATTGATCATTTCTCCGGGCACGGTAGAATGTAGTAACCGATAGTCGTTGGTTACTAAGCCAGGGCGATAAAACAAAAACAAGGCATTGGTAGCTTTGGGCAAAGAATTATACTGCCAAATTTCATAAGGCAATGCACCTGATTCGTTGTTTACAACCATACGGTCATCTGGGGCTCCATATTTCAAATAAATAATGCCACGCTCACTCTCATAGCCTTGAAGCATGGAGGACCCGAAAAGTCTGTTTACCTCTTTCACCTTTGTGGCATATTCTTTCCATGCCTCTTCCGGTTTAAGTTTATTTCTACTCAACCAAAAATTGTAAACAAAATATCGCGAGTAGATGTCATCGGGTTTCTTTAAAAAAGTACGAATATTATTGCGTTCATTGGGGGTCGCAATCGGCAAAATCATTTTCATGATAGCCCGTATTTGTGCGGGTGTGTATTTTGCCAGAAATGTTTTATTCAGGTTTAAATAAGTGTCTTGTGTGTCTTCCTTTTTACTTCCGGTATCGGTTGCTTTTGGCGTTGTCAAAGAAGTAGGTTTAGCGTTGATAAGCTGAAAAAACAGACTCTTTTTTGTAATGATTTGTTCTTCGACACTTTCAACAACAAGGTTTAGAAAATAGTTTCCGGAAGGAAGTGTATGTAGGGGTAGATGCCCATCCAGCAAGCTTATGGGTGCATATCGAACTGTGTCTGAATGTTTGATTTGATGTAAAGGAGGTTCAAATTCATGTCTTGAAACAGATGCAGTAACGATCAGCAAATTGCTATCTTGCTTGGGTTGGTACAGTTCTGCATAATATTTGATTTGCTTTCTGTTTTCGTCTAAAAAATTTGCACAAAGAGGGATTTGAATATTGCCATTTCGCTGAAAAACATCTTGACGAGTTGACTGAAAGAGCGTATCTACCAACTGAATATCACTCAGTGTAGGTTTGGTCAAATTTTCAACTACCACAAAACTATCCATAAAAACAAAATGTTCGGTAGAACGTAGTATGTCGGTCAGCTTCATTTCTATTTGATAGGTTCCACTTTTGAGTGAATAGCGGCGTAAATCAATAATGTTTTGTGCGTATAAATTTGCCCCTTCGGATATGGGTGTAGTTTCTAAAATGTAATGATCCTCGTTAATCAGATTTCCCTGCTGGCGCAACAAAATATCTGTTTGTATTTTACCTTGCCAAGCATTGTTTTCTTTTTTGAATAGCAATGAGTTTGGGTCTATTTGCCAATACAATTCTAAATAAGGCTTAAACCCTTGTGGAGAAGGTGCATAAAAGAGGTTGTGCGCAACTGTAGCTTGAATTGCATCTACTTGTTTTATGCTGAAAAAAAGAATGGCAAAAGGAATAAAAAAATTAAAAAACAAAGGACGACGAAGCATAGTTACAACACCTTGTGGCGAGAAGAAATAGCTTTGCAAGTTACAAAACCATTCTATGCACTCATTAGTTAGCCCCTTGATTCCGTTTCCTAATATAGCTTGGTGGCAAATGGCATTAAGCTATGGTACAGTTTCTTGGGAGCTTTCCGAACGATTTGAAAAAATGAGCTTTAGAAATCGGTATGAAATTGCAACACCAAATGGGCGTTTACAACTTAGTATTCCCATTCAAGGCGGTAGATCCAATAAAACACGAATGGCGAACATAAATATTTCCGCAAATACAGATTGGCAAAGGCATCATTTTCTTACCCTTGTTTCTGCTTATGGCAACGCACCCTTTTTTGATCATTACGTGCCGAGCTTACAACCTTTATTTGAACACCCTTATGAGCTACTTGCTTCCTTTAATTTGGCAACCATTGCTTGGGTAAAAAGAGTTTTGAATATCGCCTTAACCGAAGATTTTTTAGAAGCCTATACACCAACGTATCCACAGCACACTATAGATTTTAGAAAACAAAAAAAGTATTCACTACTACACTATAAACCATACTATCAAGTGTTTCAAGATAGGGTTGGCTTTTTATCCAATTTGAGCATTCTTGATTTAATCTTTTGCGAAGGGCCACAATCCATCAGGCATCTTGATGGCAGAAACTAATCTTAAAAATTACGCATCTTCCACACACCATACATCGCTTCTTTAACTATACCCTTACTCATTTTTGATTGACCCTCAGTTCGATCAATAAAAGTAATGGGCACTTCTTTGATAGTAAAGCCAAGTTTCCATGCACGATATTTCATCTCAATTTGAAAAGCGTAACCAATGAATTTTACTTCGCTTAAAGGAATTTTTTCTAAAACACTTCTACGGTAGCATACAAAGCCTGCTGTTGGGTCTTTGACAGGCATCCAAGTAATGAGTTGGGTATATAATGCGCCTCCTTTAGAAATAAAAATTCGATCCCAAGGCCAATTCACCACCTTGCCGCCTCGAACATAGCGAGAACCAACTGCCACATCAGCACCTTTTTCACAGGCTTGATGCAAACGAAGTAAATCTTCAGGATTATGTGAAAAGTCGGCATCCATTTCGAAAATGAAATCATAGCCTTGCTCAATAGCCCAACGAAATCCTAAAATGTAAGCAGTACCTAAACCTTGCTTTCCTGTACGCTCTTTTAGGTAAAGTTTTTTGACAAATTCAGGTTGGAGTTGTTTTACTATTGTAGCCGTGCCGTCCGGAGAGCCATCATCTACAATTAGCACATGAAATTCACCCGGCAATGAACACACCTTTCGAATAATCTTTTCGATATTCTCTTTCTCGTTGTATGTGGGGATAATGACCAGTTTGTCCAAAATAGGGCAACATTAAGGAGCGGCAAAATAAGGAAAATTCGCTGAGTGGGCATTTCTGTGTTTCATTATCCCTTATTTCAATTCCGTTAAGTCCATGAATTTAGGAGTGTTAAGCCTCCATTTATATTGTGTTAAAGTCCTTTGGAATGTCTTTTGAGGAATAGATTTTGATGTAGATAAGGCAATAAAAGAGAATAGTTTTTCGATAACCACTAAAAATTATGCAAGATGAAACCGCTACTTTTTTCCGCACTTTTGTTGTTTGGATTTCAGGCTCAAGCTCAGGCAAATAAAGAACCAATTTCTTTAGATAATAGTGCAACTATATGGAGCCAACCTCAAAAGGGACAAACTGATTTTTCAAATCAGGGTAGAGAAACTTGGGCCAACAACAGCAGTTTTTACAACAACAACAATACTGAGCAAAATTATATGCCAGTAGGAAATGCTCATTATGACCAACCCGGAAATAGTAACCCAATTAATCACGCCCTTTATTCCTCACCCAACTTCTCACAAGAAGCTAAACAAGTAGGCTATACTTTAGTTATTGATCTTAGAAACCCTGATCCGACCTATGTTTCTAATAGTTACCAACATTAAGTCCAAATATTTATCATCCTTTCTTGAAACCTGAAAAAAATAATTGATTGTCAATAAACAAAATTTAAAGGTTATGAAAAAGATAAGTTTGACCATTGCTCTTTCAGGATTGTGCGTAGGAATGGTCAGTGCGCACCACAACGATAAATTTGCTGAAAACTATCCCGTATGCCTTCGGGGAAATACCTATCAAATATGTAATGAACAAAAGGCGCAACTTCCACAATCTGGATATGTAAAGCATACGGATGGCACGTTTGGAATGAAAATTGAACATTTGGTTTTAGGTTCCGGAAATGTGCGTTATCACCATAATATTCGGGTTATCTGCGATCAGCCCGGAGCAGCCTATAAAGGCATTGAAAGTAAAATCAATGATGGTATAAGAAAAGACGAAATGCGCAACCTGAATACTGATAACGGTGCTTATGTGTTGCCTCCCAGCGATGGTGGAAAAATTGGTATGTAGTAGTTTGGGAATGTGTATTTGTGAAGACTTCTTGTATCCTGAAAAATGAACCGAATAGTTCATTTTAGGATAGCAGGGAGTCTTCTATCTATTTAATTCTAAGATTGAAAGCAGTTAAGTTTGCATAGGAAGACTCCTTTCAGTACTCCTAAAAACAAATTTTTTATGACACTTCGTATGCTACTATTACTTACGTCATTAATAAGTATTGTCTCCTGTAGTAATCCTGCCTCAAAAACTGAAAAGCAAAATAGCACCACCACATCAGACACGATCATCGGAAATGGATTTAACGGATATTATATGCGCCTGGAAGGTTCTATTGCCAACCAACCAGTTGTCTTACATTTAGAAAAATTAGGCGACAGATATCAAGCTGTTTATTCTTACATCACAATAGGACAATGGATTCCTCTGGCTGTTGATAGCTCAGTAAAAGACAGTTTGTTTTTTAGTGAACAAATTCCGGGGAATAATTGGAGTGAAACACAACTACCGGTTTCCACTTGGAGATGTTTATTGAAAGATGGAAACTTGCAAGGAGAATGGGTGAGTGGCGATCATAAAAAGTCATTTCCATTTACCTTGAAAGAAAGTTACCCTATTGGCTCAACCAAGTTTGCCATGTTAGGCTATACCGATTCAGCTAAGGGGTTGCCTCAACCTGCTGAAACACCCGTTGCAGAATCTGATTTTATGTTTGTTGTTGCGGAGCATAATGATTGGTTAAACAAGCAAATTCGCAATATTCTAAACATAGACAGTAACCTGTCTTTTGAAGAAGGAGTGAATAAATCTAACGCTCAGTATTTTGCAGATTATAGAAGCCAACTTAAAGACATAGACTCTCTGCGCCCAATCGAAACCTTCAACTATGCCCGCTATCAAACTATTATGCCTGTTTACAACGATCGAAATTTAGTAACCCTTCAAAATGATTTTTATGAATTTTCAGGGGGTGCTCATGGCAATTATGGTACCTTGTTTCACACTTACGATTTAATAAATAAGAAAGAATTAAAGCTTTCGGACTTCATTCAAATAGATTCCTTAACCCTGCAACCTATTGTTGAGCGGGCTTTTCGTGAGCAATATCGAATCAAGGTAAAGAATCTAAGCCAAGTGCTTTTTGACCCACATCTTGCTACAACTGACAATTTTTATATCACCAATAAGGGAATTGGCTTCTTATACAATCCTTACGAAGTTGCCTCTTATGCTCAAGGTCAAATCAATGTATTTGTTCCTTATACTGCATTTAATAGATGGCTAACCCCTTTTGCAATAGAGAAATTTGGTATTTCAGTCAAACCATAATTCAAACTGATTAATCATAACATGAAAACACTATTTGTATCGTTGCTTGTTTTGCTTTTTACATCTACCATTTTTGCGCAAAGCGAAGAATCAAGCTATCCACAAAACTATTTTCGTAACCCGCTCAACATACCCATTTTACTTGCAGGAAATTTTGGAGAGTGTCGCCCCAACCACTTCCATAGCGGTATTGACATCAAAACAGAAGGGCGAGAAAACATGCCTGTATTTGCAGCGGCAGAGGGATATATATCTCGCATCAAAATGGACAAAGGCGGCTTCGGCCATGCACTTTACATCACCCACCCCAATGGATACACTACCCTGTATGCACACCTCAACAACTTTATTCCCGTTGTACAACAATATCTTCGTAATCAACAATATATGCGTGAAAACTGGGCAATAGATTTGTCATTAAAGCCTGATCAATTCCCGGTTAAAAAAGGAGAGCAAATTGCTTGGAGTGGAAATACAGGGGCATCAACGGCACCTCACGTTCATTTTGAAATTCGTAACACCATCACCGAACATCCATTGAATGGAATGTTGTTTGGCTTACCCATCAAAGACACTAAACCACCGGTGCCCTATCAACTGGCACTTTACAACATGAACCAAAGTATTTTTCAACAAACTCCCAAAATCATAAACCTAAAAAAAACAGGTAATAAATATGTCACCACGCCGGATACGCTATTGGCGGCTGACCTTACAGGAATTGCACTTTATGCCAACGATTTTATGGATGGCAGTAACAACACCCTGAATTTCTATACTGCCAATTGGTTTTTGGACGATGATTTACAAGGCAGTATTAAATTAGACAATATCGGCTATGATGTAACCCGATATTTACATGCTTATGTTGATTACAGATTGCACAAACAAAAAGGGAATTGGTTTCAATTATTAATGCGCCAACCGGGCAATCGCCTGACACCCATTTATCCAAAGTTAAATGAACAAAGAGGCATCTTATCGCTTAACAAAGACAAAGTTCATCGCTTTCGTATCGAGTTAAAAGATGCAGCCGGAAATAAGACAGAAATTGCTTGTTTTTTAAAACAACAAACAACTCAGCAGCCCGCAGACTGTTATCGAACCTTTAGATTTGACACCCCGAATTCATTTGAAAACCCCAATATTCAATTTACGCTTACTGATAAAGATCTTTACGACAATATTTGTTTTTCCTTTAGAAACATACCCGATGCAACCGGTTTTTCGGATAAATACCAAGTTCAAAATGAAGATATTCCGGTACATAATTATTTTGATTTGCGTATCAAAGCCAATAAACCTGTACCCTTTAATCTTCGCGAAAAAATGGTGATGGTCTATAGCGATGGAAAGAAAAAAGATGGAAGAGCAGCTAAGTTTGAAAACGGATGGTATATAGCATCAGTCAGAAACTTAGGATTGTTTTGGCTTGAGACTGACACCACAGCACCTATCATAAAATCCTTACAAAAGGAGAATGCGCTCTTGTCAAACGCTCGCCAGTTACGATTTCAAGTGATAGAAGACCAAACTTCCGTAAAAACATTTCGAGGCGAATTAGATGGCAAATGGCTTTGCTTTGAACCAAGAGGAAATATTTTCTTTTACGATTTTGATGCCCATTGTTCATCAGGAAAACACCGTCTTATGCTAACAGTAACAGACGAAAATGGCAACGAAAGCAAATTGGAATATAACTTTACCCGCTAAGATTTTTTTTTTGCACTTCAACACTAAAATGTACTAAACAATGGCATTGACAAAAGGCATGAAAGCACCGACATTTTCTGTTTCTGACCAAGATGGCAACCTTGTTTCCTTATCAGATTTTTCAGGAGAAAAAGTAGCTATTTATTTCTATCCAAAAGACAATACACCTACTTGCACAGAGCAAGCTTGTAATCTTCGAGACAATATAGCTCAACTGAAAAAAGCCGGAATTACCGTGCTTGGAGTCAGTGTGGACACTGTACGCAAACACAAAAATTTTGAACAAAAATTTTCACTACCCTTTCCTTTATTGGCTGATGAAGACAAAAAAATAGTGAATGCCTATGGTGTATGGGGTGAAAAAAAACTGTATGGAAAAGTTTATATGGGTATCTATAGAACCACATTCTTAATAGATGAAATCGGAAAAATTGTTGATATCATCACCGATGTTAAGGCTAACAACCATGCGCAACAAATTTTAGATAGCTGGAGAAACTAAGCCTCACCTATTCATGCGAAAGATTATCGGTATTGTCCGAACCTATTTTCAAGAACACTTTAGCCTGCAATATTTCTTGCCGGTTGCGTTGTTTACAGCAATCCTTATTTCTCTTAATTACTACCTGAATTTTGAAGAGCATTATATTACTTACGAACAAAACAACCTCAAACGATTCTTGCTTTATTGCAGCATGTACTTTTTATCCTTTGGCGGAGCGTACTTTCTTTATTTGTTCGACAAAAAAAGCAGAGTCATTATTAGAAACCCAAAGTTGTGGGCATTAATTGCCTTTACAGTTTTAATTTTTTCTTTTCGGTGGTGGTATTATCAATACAACCAAATCGTGTATGCGCATGTTCCCATTTTGTATCAAAACATTGTTATAAAATACATTGTCAATCTATCGGGGTTTATTTGGCTGTTTATTCCCTGCTGGGTTTATTGGTTTTGGTTTGATAGAAAACAACAACCTATTTATGGTTTTCATGCCAAAGGTGTAACGCTTCGTCCATATTTTATTTTGGTATTATTGATGTTGCCCTTAATAACTGCAGCCGCCACACAACGCGACTTTTTAGACACCTATCCCAGAATGTTTCACACTGGTTTGTTGAATAACAACCTGACTAACCGATTGTTGAATTTCGGTTATGAACTTTGCTATTCTATTGATTTTGTCAATACAGAATTTTTCTTTCGGGGTTTTTTAATTCTTGGCTTTTCTCGATTTGTAGGCGCAAAAGCCATTCTCCCCATGTGTGTTTTTTATGTAGCTATTCATTTTGAAAAGCCGCTTGCAGAAACGATTAGTTCTTTTTTTGGAGGTTGGCTTTTAGGGATTTTGGCTTATGAAACCAAGAGTATTTATGGTGGGATCATTGTACACTTAGGCATTGCATTACTGATGGAAGTAGTTGCTATTGCTGCTCATAGCTTCTATTCTATCTGACTGATCTTTTCTAACGCAGTTTTTTCTGATAGCTTCTTTATATTTTTACCCGATGAAGAAGTGCACACTTGCCGCTGTCATGCTTTTGGCAGCACAAACGATTATCTCATCTTGCGGTGAAAACAATACCATGAAAACAACAGACACATCCACATCATCGGCAACAGACTCCAACTTCAATGTAGAGGCAGAAGCCTTTGCCGACCTACAATTGCTACGCTACCAAATTCCGGGATGGAATGAACTGAGCGCGAAACAAAAAGAACTGGCATATTACTTATACGAAGCAGCTTTAAGCGGTCGAGATATTTTATACGATCAAAAAAGTAAATACGGATTGATGTTGCGCAAAACTTTGGAAACAATTTATGGCACTTATCAAGGACCTAAAGATTCGTCTTGGAAACAATTTGAAGTGTATTGCGGTCGCTTTTGGTTTAGTAATGGCAATCACCATCATTATAGCAATGAAAAGTTTTTCCCGGAATGTAGCAAGGAATATTTTGTGGAGTTGCTTAAGAAATCGGATACGGCTGCCTTGCCAAAAGATGCTGGTGAATCCGTTGAAAACTTTGCTCATCGCGTAATCCCCATTATTTATGATCCTAAAATTGAACCTAAATTAGTTGATCTTCGCCCTAATGTGGACAATATCAAAAACTCATCAAACAACTTCTACGAAAATGTTACACAAAAAGAAGTAGAAGAATTCTATGGCAAATTTGACACAAAAGGACATGCACCAAGCTGGGGATTGAACAGCAAATTGATGAAAGACAGTGCCGGCAAAATTGTAGAGCATACTTGGAAATCGGGTGGTATGTATGGTGCTGCAATTGATAAAATTATTTTTTGGTTGAATAAAGCGGCTTCGGTTGCAGAAAATGATCAACAAAAAAAGACCTTGGAATTACTGGTGAAATTTTATCAAACCGGCGACTTGAAAACCTTTGATGATTACAGTATTGAGTGGGTAAAAGATACCGCTTCCCGCTTAGATGCTGTCAATGGATTTATTGAAGTGTATTTAGATGCAATAGGGAAAAAGGGTAGCTTTGAAAGCACCATTTCCCTAAAAGATTTGGAAGCAACCAAACGCATCAGTGCCATTGCTGCACAAGCACAATGGTTTGAAGACAATTCACCCTTACTGCCCGAACATAAAAAGAAACAAGTAAAAGGAATTACGGCAAAAGCCATTACGGTAATTGTAGAAAGTGGCGATGCGGCTCCCAGCACACCTATTGGCATTAATTTACCTAATGCTGATTGGATAAGAAAAGAATATGGCTCAAAATCTGTTTCGCTCAGCAACATTATTCATTCATACAACGTAGCAAGTGAAAAAGGTGGTATGTTGGATGAATTTGCAGTTGATGATACGGTGCGCGAAAGAGCAAAAAAATATGGCAACTTGGCTTCCGACTTACATACCGATATGCACGAGTGTATTGGTCATGCTTCCGGTCAAATAAATCCGGGTATAGAAACCACCGATAAATCGCTGAAAAATTATGCATCAACCTTAGAAGAAGCACGTGCAGATTTGGTGGGATTATATTATGCCCTTGATCCAAAATTGGTAGAAATAGGCGTTGCTCCCAGTACGGAAGTCGGTAAGGCTGAATATGATAATTACATGATGAATGGTTTGATGACTCAATTGACTCGACTGAAACCCGGTGAACAATTAGAGGAAGCACACATGAGAAATCGCCAAACCGTAGCAAAATGGGCATACGAGCATGGGAAGAAAGAAAATGTAGTTGAATTTGTGAAGCGCGATGGCAAAACTTACGTTCGCGTTAATGATTATAATAAGTTGCGTACACTCTTTGGCGATTTGCTCCGTGAAATTCAACGCATTAAATCGGAAGGCGACTATAAAGCCGGTAGAGATTTGGTGGAAACCTACGGAGTAAAAGTAGATCCCGTATTGCACAAGGAAATATTGGCGCGTTATGCCAAATTAGGGATAAAGCCTTATCGCGGGTTTATACAACCCAAATTGGTTGCCATAATGAAAGACGGAAAAATTACAGATGTCAAAGTAGAATACCCTACCAGTTTCTACCAACAGATGATGGAATACGCAAAAGGATATAGTTTTCTTCCCATCAAAAACTAAATAGCCAATTTTAGGAAAGCGTTTTGTCATAGGCATAAAACGCTTTCTTTTTTTGTTTTTACAACTAATGACCTTATTTTATACAGCCTTTTTAGGGTTTGATTTTAGTAGTGTTTAAAAAAGCGCTTATTTGGATTACAGAGATAGAATTTAAACAAGGCGGCTGGAGTAAGCCACGAAGGTTGGTGGTCATCAAACAGCAGGAGGAAGTAGGCAAAAATGCAACCGGAAAGAAATTAACCAGCTTATTTAAGCTCGAAGACTTAGACCGTGACAAGGTTTATAATACCCGCTATCATGCATTTGTAACCAATCAATCGTTGCCGGCTACCGAAATATGGGAACAGTACAA